>JAGBDG010000067.1 GCA_017937625.1 Muribaculaceae bacterium
CTCCGGGGCTTCGCAAACCGCAGCGGCACTCTATCGGGGTACAAACAAAAAAAAGCGGGACTTGCGCCCCGCTTTGTATAGTGGAAGGTATGTCTTATCGGATAACCTTTGTTACGTTCTTGCCGTGACGGCGGATGTAGAGACCGTTAGAGGGATTCTCTACGCGTACGCCCTGAAGGTTGAAGTATTCAACGGGAGCGTCGGCGCCTTCAACTGCGATGTTGTCGACAGCGTTCCAGCCTTCCGGCATAACGATGGTCGAGGGCTTTGCTGTAGGTCCTTGATAATAAAGATCTTCCGGGGCGGTCTGGGGGAAGTAGTAATATACGGAATTCGCCGGAATGTTGATGGTGTTGCCGGTGACGGCAATATTGTATTGTGCCGATTCACTCATGAATGTTTCTTTGTCTACCCTGCCGTTTTGAGCATTTGCACTGCGGCTGAGAATGTAGAGTGCACCATCCTGCTGTGTAGCGATGCCGGTTGGCTGCATAGGTACGACCATATATTCAGGATCGGAGATGTCGAATACAAGAGGCTGAGAAGCTCCATCCTCAAAATATACACCCCATGCATTTTTGAGTCGCATGATGCCCGGATCTGTAGTGCTCCTCTGAAGAGGATAAGTAGCGACAGGCTGATTGGGGTTCTTCTCCTGATCAATGAAGCCGCTATAAATGATACCGTCGGTGAATGTAGCGTCGCCGAGAGTTGTCCAGTACTCGGATTCAATATAGCGCGTCCATTCGTTTACAAAATATCCTTCGATATAACCATAAATATTGGTAGGGTCATTAGGGTTGGCTGCATAAACGACGAAACCTAATTCTTCCGCCAGACTAAGACCATTGTCAGTGATGGAGATGACAAGAGGTGTCTCGGTGGGCTCGAAGAAGGACTCTTCGGATTCGGTGGCAACGGCGGGATATACCAATGGTGTAGCAGTTCGTCCGTCGTTAAGCTGTATCTCGTCAAGAGCAACGGGAGAAATAGTGATGGTGGCTGCGTCAAGGTCTACTTCAACAGGGATAAGCCATCCGTCAGCGTAGGCATAAGACTCTTTGGACTCATCGTCATATAGAACTTGAAAATCCTGACCTTCATAATACTTTTCGGCGCCAACCGAGTAAAATTTCCAAATATAAGTGCCGTATGCCTGCTCGGCGGAGACAGCTTTGCGGAATACTTTATTGTTAAGAGTGATACCGGACTTCTCTACTTTGGATACCAATTCGAAAGTTTTCGCTGACTTGACGGGGATTGGAGAGGTCGTCGTGTGAAGGGTGCGCGTTGCGGCTGTGGCTCCGAAAGCTACTGCAGCGGCAAGCGCCAGAGTGTAAAGTTTCTTCATAAGACTAAGTAATTTTATTGATGTAACAAATATCTAATATAGGGCCGCTTTGGCGGCGGATTGATGAAGTGCCAATGCGGACGGGGTTTTTGAAGCGTAGGTCGATGTCCTATTGGTGCTCGCAAAGTTATACCCTTTTTTACAAAGTGCCAAATTTTTTTACAAAGAATTTTCATTTTGGCTTCTTTTCGCCGTTTTTCGATAGCAAGACGGAAATTCTGACCTTCCCGCGCCGTCGCTCGCTCTTATTAAAAAGGTGAAAAAGTATGAAAAAGTTCGTTTTTCAAACAAATTTCTACTTTTTGCGTAAAAATTTCTGTCAAATGCTATTGTTTTCATAAAATATTTGTACATTTGCAAAGTTCAACGCGATTTTCTTAATCGCGTGCTTTCCGGATTTGGCAACATACTGTTTTATTCCAGGTTTTATAGACGGTGGCGGCCCGCTGAGGGTCGCCATTTATGTGTCTTATCGAAGAATTTACTGTTTTTTGGCGCGGGCTTTTGACTATGTGCCAAAAAAAGCGTATCTTTGTGCGCTTTTTATACGAAAAATATAAACCTTATCATAAAAATGGCAACATTAGAAAAAATCCGCAACAAGTCAGTGCTGCTTTTTGTAATTATCATCGTAGCATTGCTTGCCTTTATCCTCGGTGACTTCCTGACCTCGGGACGCACCTATTTCGGTCATCCCAGCACTGTGGCTTCGGTCGACGGTGTTACAGTCGACTATACCGACTATCAGAACCGTATCTCCCAGGCTAACGAGCAGATGCGCAACCAGGGTCGCGAAATCAGCGGCGACGTCCTCTCGCAGAATGTTCTCCAGGGCATCATAACCGAGAAACTTTTTCAGAAAGAATATGACGACCTCGGCATAACCGTTACCGACGCCGAACTTACCGACGCTCTGACAGGTGCCACTCCCACTCCGCAGGCAGCGCAGATGATAGCATATCTCGCCCAGCAGCTCAACCTCCCGGAGGCATCCGGTCGTGTGGTTTTCGACGCTGTGCAGAACCCCGCCAAGTACAACCTTCCCGCAAGTGTAGGCAACGAGCTCCGCGCTATCTGGGCATCGCAGGAGAAGGACGTCGAGAACAGCATGCTTCAGCAGAAATTCATGCGTCTTCTCACCGGTCTTTATACCTATAATAAATTAGACGCGAAGAGCTACTACGACGACCAGGCTACAACCCGCGCCGTCGCTTACGTAAGCAAGGACATCTCGGCAGTAGCCGACGACGAGATCGAGTTCTCCGACGCCGACATCAAGGCTCTCTGGGAATCGGAAAAGCAGAACTATGAGCTCGACGAACCCATGCGCGAGGTCGACTACATCTATGTTGCCATCGAGCCCTCCCAGGCAGACCGCATAGCAGGTCAGCAGGCTGTCGAGAACGCTATCGTCGGTCTCAACGCCACACCCGGCACCGACGCCGTCGCCTCCGACACCAAGTTCTCCACAAGCACGCAGAACGTTCCCGCTTCGGCTATCCGCGACACCAAGCTCCGTGAGTTCGTCACAAGCAACGAACCCGGCACCGCCAAGCTCATCAACCGCACAACCGACACCTACACCATAGCCAAGCTTCTCGACGCCACTACGGGCATCGATTCCGTGAACGTGTCTATCCTCCGTGCCGCCCAGACAGTAGACTTCGACAGCCTCGCAGCAGCCATCAACGGCGGAGCAAGCTTCGCATCGCTCAACAGCGACCAGGTACAGACTGTCGACAGCATCTGGACAAGCCTTGAAGGCACCGGCATCGACGCCACGACACGCAACGCCATCGCCGGTGCTACAATCGACAAGGCATTCGTCCTCACCGACAGCGTCCAGGGCGCTCCCGTCAGCGCAATCTACCGCGTCAACAAGCGCAACGCTCCCGTGAAGTTCTATGATGTGGCTGTCATCGAATATACCGTAGACCCCTCGCAGGAAACACTCACCGAGCTTTCCTCCAATCTCCGCACATACATCAGCAACAACTCCTCTGCCGACGAATTCACAAAGAACGCAGGCGAGGCAGGCTACTCCGTGATGTCCGACCAGGTAGGTCCGTCGTCGGTAGGCATCGGCGATGTCCGCGACTCGCGCCGCTTTGTGAAGTGGGCTACAGAGAACAAGAAGGGCAAAGTTTCGCCCATAATGCAGGACGACCGCCAGACATACCTCATGGCTATCGCCGTGAAGGACGTCTACAACGACTACCTCCCCTGGACAAGCCCCGCCATCAACACTCAGCTCGCCATGCGCGCACGCAACAACAAGAAGGCAGAGAAACTTCTCGCCGACTACGCCGGCAAGGCTAACGACCTCCAGGGCTACGCCAAGCTGATGGGCGACTCCATCTCCAACGGCAACGTCAACATCACAACTCCTTCGCTTCTCAATATCGGCGTGGGCGAAAGCGCTCTTCAGGGCAACATCGCCGCTACCGAGAAAGGCAAGTTCGCAGGTCCTCTCAAGGGCAACCGCGGCATCCTCGTATATCAGGTAGAGGACGTCAACATGGAAGGCCGTCCGTTCAACGAACGCGACTATGGTTCGCGCTTCAACCAGACATTCGGCATCATCCGTCAGGGCTCGCCCCTGCCTCTCCTTCTCGTCAAGGACAAGGTCGACAACCGTTCGCTCAACTTCGTACAGTCGCTCGGCGAGGATTGATTCTCGCAGGACAAGACATAGCAAAGGCACGCCGCGCGGCGTGCCTTTGTTTTTTATATTATATAAGGTTAATGCGCGAGTGATATGACGTTCACGTCGTGGGTGACGGCTCGGCCTGCGAAAGGCGTCCATCCGCAGGGGCTTATGACTTCTGTGTCCGTGATGACGTGAGGCTCGGTACGGCTGACAAGGACGAGGTCGGACGGCGCGCCCGGTTCGATTGTCCCGTGGGAGCCTATGCCGAAGATGGCGTGCGGACCCGCTGTCATACGTCTCACTATCACGTCGAGCGGCAGATATTCGAGCATCATGCGCACGGCGAACTGCACCGACGGAGCGCCGGACGCCGCCGTCAGCCCCCCGCCTTGCTTGTCGGCGAGGAGATGGGGTGCATGGTCGGTGCCTATGGTGTCGATTGCTCCCGAGATGACCGCCTCGCGCAGCGCAGCGGCATCATCGGGCGTCTTGATGGCGGGGTTGATTTTGTGGAGCACGCTGCGGTTCGCGGGGTCGGCGAGCACGGGGTCGAGGTACATTGCCGTGGTCTCGGCGGTAATCTGCTTCGAAGCGGTATCGCCGGGACGGAAGAAGCGTCGTACTTCCTCGGCTGTGCTCACATGGGCGATGTGCATGCGCACGCCTGAGCGCATGGCAAGCTCTATTGCCCGGTCCGTGGCGCGCACGCACGCCTCGGCGCTGCGTATGCGCCAGTGCTCGCCCGCGGGTACAGCTTCCTTACTGCCGTAGCGCCTGACCGCTTCTTCGGCGTTGCGCGCTATCAGCCCGTTGTCCTCGGCATGTACCATTACGGGCAGCCCTACCGACGCGCAGTAGCGCATTGCCTCGAGAAGCTCGTCGTCGTCGGGGCAGCTCATCGAGCCGGTGCTTGTGCCCAGGAATATCTTTACGCCCGGAATCTCCTTCGGGTCAATCTTGTGCAGCTCGGCGAGTCCGCCGGGAACGAGACCGAAGAAAGCGTTGTAGTGTACGGCGGACGTGCGGTGTCCGAGCTCTATCTTTGCCCGGAGTGCCTCGGCTG
Source organism: Muribaculaceae bacterium (assembly GCA_017937625.1). GTDB lineage: Bacteria > Bacteroidota > Bacteroidia > Bacteroidales > Muribaculaceae > CAG-873. The sequence continues at coordinate 5,065 of JAGBDG010000067.1, forward strand.
TAGTGGTGGCGGGGATGGTGTTCGGCATGTCGGCGACTGTGGTTATGCCGCCGCTGAGAGCCGCGCGGCTCTCGCTCGCTATCGTGCCTTTCCGGGTCAGCCCCGGCTCGCGGAAGTGGACGTGCATGTCGGTCAGACCGGACACGAGGTCGGCACCGCCGGCGTCGACTGTCCTGTTCGCCTTCGACTTTATGTCGTCCGGCACGTTTCCTTCGCCGCAGGCGAGCACCGTATGCTCGTCGTAGAGCGCCCAGCTGTCAGCTGTGCCGTTTATGCGCGCGTTCCGTATAAGAGTGTTCATTCCTTGCGCGTGTATTTCTTGAAAAGACTGTTCCATTTCAGGCGAATCACGCCGAACATAGCCTCGCTGAATATGCCGGAGTTCATCTTGCTCGTGCCCAGCACGCGGTTCACGAAGACAATAGGCACCTCGATCACCTTGAATCCGTACTTGTAAGCAGTGAACTTCATCTCGATCTGGAAGGCATAGCCCTTGAACTTGATCTTGTCGAGGTCCATGGTCTCGAGCACGCGGCGGCGGTAGCATACGAATCCGGCGGTGGTGTCGTGGATGGGTATGCGCGTTATCAGGCGCACATATTTCGAGGCGAAGAACGACATGAGCACGCGTCCCATGGGCCAGTTGACCACGTTGACGCCCGACACGTACCGTGAGCCGACGACAACATCGGCGTTCTGGTCGACGGCAGCCTGACGGAGCCGCGCGAGGTCTTTGGGATTGTGCGAGAAGTCGGCGTCCATCTCGCAGATGAACTCGTAGCCGCGCTCGAGGCAATGCTTGAAGCCGACAATATAGGCGGTGCCGAGTCCGAGCTTGCCGCTGCGCTCTATGATGCTTATGCGGTCGGGATGTTCGGCGATTTTTTTCTTCACTATCGCCGCCGTGCCGTCCGGAGAGTTGTCGTCTACAACAAGGATGTCGAAAGGCGTGTCGAGAGCGAGAACGGCGTCGATTATCGCCGCGGCGTTCTCGCATTCGTTGTACATCGGTATGATTACTGCGGCGTCGCTGCGCCGCTCTGTATCTTTGGTCATTATGTCGTTGTTTAGGACGCAAAATTACGCAAAAACTGCGAAATTATGTGCCAGTATGGGCATCACTTTTTGAGCATCCGGTCGAATGCAGTGGAATTTTTGCCCACGGAGGAGTCCGAAGTCAGATCCCAGTAAGATGTATTCATCTCCATTAGCGCCTGCGTGGTGACAATCCAGCTCTGTATCCATCCGGTCAGGGTCGATATGCGTCCCCAGCCGGCGTCGGCGTCCGATGCCCAGTAGTCCCAGTTGCGGTAGTTGAAGGCACGGAACCATGCGCCGTCGACGTTCTTCACATTCTCGCTTCTCGCCTGGATGCGTGTGAGGAATTCGGACAGTTTCTCCGTAGCGGCGGCTATTTCCTTGTCGCCGGTCGCATGTGCCGCCTCGTTAAGACTGAAGAAAGCGAAGTTGCAGGTATAGAGCATGTCGGCTATGGGGTCGCCGTTGTCGAAAATCAGCGGAGCCTCCCCCGTGCCGTATGCGTCGTTCGACTTGATTCTGCCGAACATGCCCTTCGCCGGGTCGCCGAGTTCCTCGCGTATCGCTCCGCTGGCGTCCTGGTTTTTCAGCAGCTCGGCTGTCATGTCGGTGAGCCATTTCTTATGCTCGTCGGTGGGCGAGACTCGGTAGAGCCATGCCAGAGGCAGAATCATGCGCGCCTTCTCCTGCTGCAGACCGTTCGTCCAGCCCCATTCGGCGGGATATGCCGCCATTGTTCGCGATATGCCTTCCTCGGCAGTCTTCAGCAGAGGCTCGTAGCCCGTCTGTCGGTAGAGCCACAGGTAGCAAGCCCACATCCACGATTCGAAGTGGGGATGAGGATTGACGAGCTCGCGTTCCTGATAGTATTTCAGACCGTTTTTCTGAATGTCGTCTTCCTCAAGCCGCTCGCCCCGGAAGCCGAAGCGTCCGGTCGTGCGGTAGTTGGCAAGAATAGCCTCGGTTATCTTCTCGTCCCATTTGCTGTTCTTTAGGATGTCGGCGGCAAGCGCGCTGCCGAGAATCGAGCGTGCGTTGTCGTCGCCGTAGTAGACGTGCGGATGCGTGAGCGACCAGCTCAGGAGTCCGAATGTAGGGCTTTCGGGGTCGTCGCGCGGTCCCTGACGGAACGCGTCGAAAGAGAAGTCGGTAAGGTTCTCCGCTATTTTTTTATAATGTTCATTGCCAAGCAGCTCGCCGGCGATGGCGAAAGTCATGGACGCCTCGCCCTGCACGTCGTCGCGCATCCAGTAGCGGTAAGCCTGACGTCCGGTGCCGTCGATGGCTGAGCAGTGTCCCTCGAGTAAGCCGAGCGTTCCGTCGCCGTCCTTCACCGAGTCGGGAAGCGCCGGACCGAAGGGATTGAGACCGTCGCCCTGATATTTGCCGAGCCATTCGTCGGTCCATGTCGAATCGATGAGGAAATGACCGTTGAAGAACCATTCGACGCCTTTGCGCACCGATGCGAGTCGCGCGCTGTCGGGAAGCGCCTCGTCGCGTCCGTATGCCGGATGCACGTAGGAGGGCATGGAGCCGAACACCACCTTATGCCCCGTAAGGTCGGACATGACAAGCTCCCAGAACGCTTTCCAGCGGAACTCGGGGACATAACGCAGCCGTGCGAAGTCGCTCAGGTTCGAAGTGCTCACCCAGATGTTCTCCTCGGGCTTGTAGACAAGCGGCGATGTCGTGGTGTTCTCCAGTCCGTAAGCCGCTGTGTCGAATCCTGCGACACGCGCAATCACCATCAGCGGATTATCGGCTTCCTCGCGGGCATACCATCCGCGGTTGATGCTCAGAAGGTCCATCGGCTGAAGTTCGGGACAGAGGCTGTCTATGACCACGACACGCTCGTAGGCGATTGTGTCGATGGTCGGAGCGGTGTCGGTCAGGCAGGCGAAATCGGCGAAGACGCGCAGTCTTTTTGCTTTTGCCGTCTCGAGCATCGTCGGACTAAGATGCAGTATCCCGTCGGGATAGCTGCCAAGAAGGAGGACAGCCGCGCCTTCGGGAGCATTGTCGAGAGCGCTCCGGGCGTCGCCGCATCCCTTGAGTCTGAAACCTTCGTCGGCGAGAAGCCCGAGAAGGTCGTTGTCGTCGCTGCCGCTGTAGTAAACCGTGTCTTTTCTGCCGCATGACGCCGACAAAAGCATGAAAACGAATGCGACAGCTGCAATAATCAGCTTGTGTGATGAGTGTGTCGTGATGTTCATGGTTCAGGTATTTGTTGCAAAATTAACGCATTTTTTTGTAATTTTGCGTTTACATATAAGGGCAATTGAGTGTGCCCGCTTTTTTGGATGAAAATAGGTGAACTTTGCAAACTGATAGTGACGGCATCGCGCCGTCGCTCGCTCAAGGCGTTGTGCGGCAAGCCTGGTGCCGGTGTATACGGACTCGCGGGCTCTTCCGCCGCCATGATGCTGACAGCTCTTCCGCACGACGACGCGCCCATGATTGTCGTGGGCGACAGTCTCGACGACGCCGGGTATCTTTATTTCGACCTCTGCCGTCTTGCCGGCGAGGAAGCCGTCGCATTCCTCCCCTCGGGCTATCGCCGCGACATAAAATACGGTCAGGCAGACCAGCCCAACCGCATCCTCCGCACCGAAGCGCTCAGACATCTTGCCGACGCCGACATCGAATATCTTGTCACATACCCCGAGGCGCTTGCCGAGACAGTAGCCTCCAAGGACGAGATCAGCGCCCGCACGATGAGCCTCGCCACGGGCAATCCCGCCGATATGGACGGAATACGCCGCTGGCTGCTCGACAACGGTTTCAACGAAGTGGACTATGTGTATGAGCCTGGGCAGTTCGCTATCCGCGGCTCTATCTTCGACATCTTCTCTTATTCGCGCGAGCTGCCCGTCCGCCTCGATTTCTTCGGCGACGACATCGAGTCGATCCGTCTTTTCGACGTGGAGACGCAACTGTCGCAGACAAAGCTCGACAGCATCGAGATAACCGCGAATGTCGCCGAGGGCAAAGGGCGCATATCTCTTCTCGACTATCTCGCTCCGTCGACTCTCATTGCTCTACGCAACGAGCAACTGATCCTCTCGCGAATCCGCGAAGTGGCGGCGACAGGCATATCTGCCACGACGCTGCTCACCGAGGACGGCGACAAGGACGCCGTCAACGACATCGTCGACCCCGAGCATTTCGCGCAGAAGCTCGAGGAATTCAGGCGCATTGGTTTCTCCGCGGCAAAAATGCCCGAAAAAACGCGCAAGTCAGCGCCGGCGCTCGATTTCAACTGCTCGCCGCAGGGCATATTCCACAAGAATTTCGACCTCATCGGCGAGTCGTTCCAGAAATTCGAGCAGGACGGTTACCGCATACTCATCCTTTCGGACAATCCGAAGCAGTTCGAGCGCCTGCGCGAGATTTTTGCCGAGCGCAAGGAAAACATCACCTTCGAAGGCGTCGAATGTACGATTCACGAAGGCTTCGTCGACCACGACGCGCGCATCTGCGTCTTCACAGACCATCAGATTTTCGACCGCTTCCACAAATACACCCTCAAGAGCGACCGCGCGCGTTCCGGCAAGCTTGCTCTCTCGCTCAAGGAGCTCGGGCAGATAGAGCCGGGCGACTATATCGTCCATCTCGACCATGGCGTCGGACGGTTCGCCGGACTTCTCCGCACCAACGTCAACGGTCATGTCCAGGAAGTCATCAAGCTCGTCTACCAGGGCAATGACATACTCCTTGTCTCCATCCACGCCCTTCACAAACTTGCCAAATACCGCGGCAAGGAAGGCGTGCCGCCGAAGATAAACCGCATCGGCGGCGGACAGTGGGAGAAGATGAAGGACAAGACCAAGAACAAGCTCAAGGACATCGCCCGCGACCTGATACGTCTCTATTCCGCCCGAAAGAACGAGAAAGGCTTCGCGTTCTCTCCCGACACATATCTGCAGAACGAGCTCGAGGCAAGTTTCATCTACGAGGACACGCCCGACCAGCTGACAGCCACGCAGGCAGTCAAG
>JAGBDG010000068.1 GCA_017937625.1 Muribaculaceae bacterium
GGAACTTGATGAGTTTGTTGTATATCATCTCCATGCCCTGACGGATAGCGTCGGCATTGTCGGCTTTGGAAGCGGCGGCTATGCCGCGCTCGAAGTCGTCGACGATAGGCAGAAGTCCGCCGAGAACGCGCTCTGCTGCGTTTTTGATGAGGTCGGCTTTCTCGCGGGCGACACGCTTGCGGTAGTTGTCGAAATCAGCCATGAGGAAAAGATATTCCTTTTTCTCCTTCTCGAGAGCTGCGCGAGCCTCGTCGAGCTGGTTCTGGAGGTCGGCATTCTCGACCTCAGCCTCGACCTCGGTCTGATTCTCCGTGCCGTCGTTGTCGAGAACGTCCATAACTTCAGGATCTTCCTTCTTCTCAGCCTCGGGAGCGCCCTGAGGTCTGTTATCGTTATTATGCTTTTTTCCGCTCATAGTATATTGAATGTTTGTCTTGTTGCTATACAAATAGTTTGCCAAAGAGTGTTAAATCCGGCAAGCAGTCAAAATAATAACAATAAAACGCGGCTCAACGTTCAGAAAGAGGGCGGGAAGAAAGGCGTGACACGAAAGTTTCGCAGTCGGGGAAAAGGCGCGCGGCGTCTTCTGCCATTTTGTCACAGTTGTAGAGGGCGTAGACCGATGCGCCGGAGCCGCTCATGGAGGCATAGACGGGTGAGGTTGCCATGAGTCGGTCCTTGACTGCGGCTATGGATGCGCGGAGGGCAAAAATAGATGGCTCGAAGTCGTTGAAAAGCACGCCCGAGTCCATCCAGGACGATGGATGAGTCTGCACGGCATGCGCCATGCTGACGCCTTCCGCGGGCTCGTGGGGCGTGACGCCGGCGTATGCCTCGCGTGTGCTGACGGCTTCTGCCGACGGTTTGACGATGAGTACGGCGAGGGTGTCGAGTGCCGGAATGTCGAGGGGCGTGAGACGCTCGCCTATGCCTTCGGCGAGCATCGGGCGGTTGTAGATGAAGAAGGGGCAGTCGGCGCCTACTCCTGCGGCGACGCTCGCCATTTCTTCGTCGGAAAGCCCGAGGCTGTAGAGGGCGTTGGCTCCGCGGATGGCGAAAGCGGCGTCGGAGCTTCCTCCGCCGAGTCCGGCACCTGTGGGTACTATCTTACTGAGATAGATGTCGGTGGGCGGCAGGGTTTTTCCGATGTGCTTTTCGAGCGCCCGGAGCGCCTTGACGACGAGATTGTCCGCCGAGTCGGCGAGTCCGAGAGTGTCGTTGCCGACAAGGCGGAATGAGCTTATGCCGGAAGCCGCGGGCACCATTTCGAGGACGTCGCACCATGGCACGGGTACCATGACGGTGGAGATGTCGTGATAGCCGTCGGGGCGGCGGCGGAGAATGTTCAGACCTATGTTGATTTTTGCGTTGGGAAACAGGAGCATGTTTTGTCGAATTTTTCGGCAAATTTAGCTCCAAAAGTCGAAACAGGCAAATTCTCGCCGAAACCGACATCCAACATGTGCCGAAAAACGTTTAAAATTCAGTATCTTTGCAAAAGTCTTCGGACAAACACATATTCTGACAATCTGTCGGCACTATGAAGAAACGCTTATGATAATATCTCTACTGACGCTCTTACTGGCTGTCGCCGGATTTATGTGGGGCAAGCTGCGCTCCGATTTAGTTGCTCTTATGGCGCTTGTCGTCCTTGCCATCAGCGGCATAGTGACGACGCAGGAAGCGCTGTCGGGTTTCTCGAACCCTATAGTAATAATGATGATAGGGCTCTTCGTGGTCGGAGGGGCTATATTCAATACCGGTCTTGCCAAGAAGCTCGGCGCGAGCCTCGTGAAGCTCGGAGGTGGCAACCCTACGCGGCTTTTCCTTGTGGTAGTGCTCGCCACCGGTCTTATCGGAGGCTTCGTGAGCAATACGGGTACTGTTGCGCTGATGCTACCTATAGTGGTATCGATGGCGGCTGCCTCGGGTACGTCGGCTTCGCGGCTGCTTATGCCGCTGGCGTTCGCGTCGAGCATGGGCGGCATGCTCACCCTTATCGGAACGCCGCCTAACCTTGTGATAGCCGAGGTGTGGGAAGAAGCGGGACATACGCCGCTGACCATGTTCTCGTTCCTGCCCGCGGGCGTGATATGCCTTGTCGCCGGTACGCTTCTGCTCATACCGCTGAGCCGTGTTCTCGACCGCAAGCCGCGAAACGATGACAACGGCGCCGGTAAGCGGCGCTCGCTTGAGGACATTGTCGCGGAATACGGACTCAACGACGACCTGTGGCGCGTGACCGTGCCTGCAAGCTCGCCGATAGCGGGTCTGACGCTTGGAAACCTCGCTCTGAGGAAAAACTACGAACTCGACGTGCTCGAGCTTCGCACCGGCGAGCAGTCGCGCCGGCTTATCAAGAATATCACGCAGGAAGCTCCGACGGCAGGCTCGACCGTTGATCCCGGTGCCACGCTGTTCGTGCGTGGACCGGAAGCGGGTGTCAGACTCTTTGCCAAGGACTATGGTCTTGAGCTGGACATGAAGCCAGAGGAGTCGCGCCGCAACCTGAGGTTCTATGACATAGGTGTTGCCGAGATAGTGCCTATGCCCGACTCTCCGCTGCTGAAGAAAACCATCGCGCAGCTCGACTTCCGCAACCGTTTCAATGTCAATATTCTCGGAGTCAGGCGTAAGGGCGAATATATCACCGACAACCTCGCGTCGCTGACTGTGACGAAGAACGACGTTCTGCTTGTGCAAGGTACATGGCAAGCCATCGACGCGCTGAGTGCCGACACGAGCCGTTGGGTTGTTCTCGGTCAGCCCCTGTCGGAGGCGGCTAAGGTGACCCTCGACTATAAGGCCCCGATTGCGGCAATCATAATGGCTGCAATGATAGTCATGCTCGTGATAGACGTGATACCGGCTGTAATGACGGTGATAATCGCTGCTATCGCCATGGTGCTGACGGGCTGCTTCCGCTCGGTTGGCGACGCCTACAAGACCATCAACTGGGAGAGCGTCGTCCTCATTGGCGCAATGATGCCGATGAGCTTCGCGCTTGAGAAAACGGGTGTCTCGGAAGCTGTGTCGGCGGCGCTTGTGAACTGGCTCGGAGGTCTCGGACCGCACTGGCTGCTCGCCGGTCTTTATTTCACGACATCGCTGATGACGCTGTTTATATCGAACACGGCAACCGCCGTGCTGATGGCGCCGATAGCGTTGCAGAGCGCCGTGGCATACGGTGTCAGTCCGCTGCCTTTCCTGTTTGCGGTTACGCTCGGAGCCTCGCTGTGCTTCGCCTCGCCCTTCTCGACGCCGCCAAACGCCCTTGTTATGTCGGCAGGACAGTATACGTTCTCCGATTATCTGAAAGTAGGCGCTCCGGCGCAGGTTATACTCGGCATACTGATGATTTTCGTTCTGCCGCTGCTGTTCCCCTTCTGAATATCATTATAAAAACCAATCACTGATATCTTGAAAAAAATTGTCGTAGCCACACTGTTGTCGGTTTTCGCAGCGAGCGTGTTCCCGTCGAGTCTGCGGAGAGAGAACCCCGAGGTTTATGTCACCATAGGCGCTGACCCTAATTTTGTCCGTTTCAGCAGCCTGGACAGCATACGCCGCTATCTTGACCTGTGTGCCGAGGCAGGGTTCAATCACGTTGTTCTCGACGTTAAGCCGAATTACGGCAAGGTGCTCTACCGAAGCGAGATACTGCCGTATCTTGACTATATAGAAGGTGTGACACCCGAACCTCTCGGACGCGACTGGGACTATCTGCAGTGCTTCATCGACGAGTGCCACAGCCGCGGAATGCGTCTGTCGGCATCGTTCTCGGTGCTTCCCGTAGGCTCGCCGTACTGGCAGCGCGGCTTATGCTATCAGGATACGCGATACGACAGCCTTCTGTGCCGCGAGTTGCGTCCCGACGGCTCTCTGGGCGACATGCGGACAACCCGCAAGGCTGCTGCGTTTATGAATCCCGCCCGCAAGGATGTGCAGGATTACGCGCTCGGTCTTATACTTGAACTTGTGAGGAAATATGACATTGACGGCTTCTCGCTCGATTATTGTCGCTATCCCGACGCGCAGAGCGATTTCTCGGACTTCTCGCGCAAGGCTTTCGAAAAACATATAAGCCATACGGTCGAAAACTGGCCGGACGATATCCTCAAGTTTAACTCGGACGGCTCATACACGGAAGGCAGCCTTGCTCCGCAGTGGTGGGCATGGCGCGCCGGGGTGGTGTCTGATTTCGTGCGCCGGGCGTCGGAGGCGATACATGCAGAGAAACCTGATGTGGACGTGGAATATTGGGCGGCGACGTGGATTCACGCTCTCAATGTCAACGGTCAGAACTGGGCGTCGCCGCTGTCGCCGTGGGTAATGGCATATTCTTACGGCACTCCCGAGTATCAGGCTACCGGTTTTGCGCCGTATATCGACGTGTTCGCAGCCGGCGCATATCTGGAGCGGGTGCATGGAGCCGATGACAATGAGTCGATAGAGTTTGCCTTTAACCGTGCCGACTCGCTTCTGAGAGGCGACTGCATGCTTGTCGGCTCGCTCTATGCTGTCAACCACGACACTGTGCCTGACAACCCGAACAACATGTACAATGCCGCCACGATGTCGCTGGAGAAAACCGGAAACCTCAGAGTGTTCGACATCTCTCAGGTTAACAAAATGGGTTTGTGGCGGTCTATACGTCAGGCGATTGACGACTATAAATCGCGGCATCGAAGAGACTCTATCGGCGACTGTTGAATTATAAATTATTGTTAAAACGAGCGTCCGTGCCTTGCGGACACGGAAAAAGTGCGTAATTTTGCACACGGGTAAGTCCTACACGACCAGCTCCCTGAAAACTCCCCCAGATCTTGACCGAAGCAAGGGTATCAGGTTGTAGCGGTGCGATGTAGTAAGCTTACCCTTTTTTCGTTTATATACCTTTATTCAGATACGGTGGACAAATATTTTCAGGTACTTCGCGATAAAGGCTGCACTGTGGCGCGGCTGATTGACGCTGCTGATATTGAAGTAGCGGCATGGACTATAATGAAATGCCGCTACGGTTGTCCCAATTATGGCAAAAACCGCTCCTGTCCGCCGTTCGCGCCGTCGTGGCGCGAGACTGCCGATATTATTGCCTGTTATCGCCGTGCCATCTTGTTCGGGACGCCCGATATGTCGGCAGGAACGCCTGCGGCGCTTGCATGTGCCCGCGCATTGGCTCAGGATGGTTTCTACAAGGTGCTCGCTTTCGGCACGGGACCGTGCCGGCGCTGTGCGGAGTGCCGCGTGGAGCATTGTCCGCATCCCGCCGACGTCCTTCCGTCGCCGGAGGCTTGCGGAATTGACCTTGTGGCGACTGTCCGCCGCGCCGGTCTGCCCATAAGCATGCCCCCGAAGCCCGGCGAACCCCTGCATTGCTACGGGCTGATACTGGTGGATTAAACACTTGGAATCTTAAAAGATGAATAATCGTACCACTTTTTAGGTGGTATATTTGCGCATTGGTGGCATATTCTGCATCTATGCGACAGAAAGGAATTAATTTTACGCTGCATATTGACATGAACCGCAAAATGTTGTAACTTTGCGGTGGATGGGAGAAATCCCGCCGGTACATTTTGATAAGAAAGAAGCGTTATGCTTATCTTGTAAGCTGAAAATCTGGTACATTGAATGTGATACAAGAGATGGCATAGTGGTTCTCATGCATATAGCGTGGGCTGCTATTACCACATCAGTATCACGGGTTTACCAGAACCTTCAGTTTGGACGTGGCATAGTTTCCCACGCTTCTGTTCAATAAGCGCCATTATTGGGAAACTTGTGGCATAATCAAATGGCTGAAATCCGAAGAGGTCGAAGAGTTGAACCGACACAAGAAGAAAGGTTCGTTAGTAGTCTGAATGAGTTGCATTCGGGATGCAACGGTTGTGTTAATATCGGTTGTCTCATTCCAAGTATTCTGATTGCTATATTACTTTTTATCGGACTTTTCGGCAAGGATTTAGGTTTATAAATACAGCTATGAGCAGATACGTTTGTAAAAAATGCGGAAGATTCGTCGCAAAAGATGCTTTGACATGTAAATGCTGCGGTTGCGAAAACCCGGCAGTCGAACAGACCACAACGGGCAGCACGACAATTGACAAGAAAGAAGAAATGAGTAAACTTGTCGAATGCCCTCACTGTAAGTTCATATTTAATCCGAAAGAAAGAATAGAGGACGAGAAATTTCAGTGTCCGAAGTGCTCGGAAACAATCTTAAATCCATATTATCATAAGTCATCGGGATACAGTACTTCGAGAATAGTACTCGGGTTGATTGTTATTCTGGTTATTGTTTTTAATATCCAGCGTGCCTGCTCTTCCGCTGATAGTACCGAAAAGATTCAAGTCCATAATACAGAGAGCGAGTATGAGTATGAATCTGATTTCTCATCAGATATTCAAAATGGATACCAAATTTCATCGGGCAATGAAGAAGCAAAAGCGATAGTTTTTAAAGTAAGAGGAGCTGATAATCCGTGTTTTTATTGGGTCATCAAGTCTGTGGATGGCGGATTGCAGTTTGAGTACATTGCAGCTGACAGTGGAAGTCAGTCGGTGCTGAGTTCCGGTTCTTGCGTGACCATGACTTTCGGTCAGCTAAAAAGTCAGGCTCCGAATACTGTAATACGTGACTTTTCTATCACGGCAGATAAGCAGATACTGATGATAGGACCGATAGAAACGCATTACAATGCAGATTATTCAGAGCGACCGGTATACGGTATTATTGTCGCTTCAAAGGA
>JAGBDG010000009.1 GCA_017937625.1 Muribaculaceae bacterium
AAGCTCTTCGCAAAGGCGCTTGTTGAAGGTGTTTACTTCTTCAAGGTTGGCATCCTCAAATCCGAGAACATCAAGAATCTCATCGCGCGTTTCTCCTTTGGCGCCGTTTGCCATCATCGACAGAGACATAGAGGCGCTCAGAGGCGACAGGATGAAATTGCCTTGCTGATATGCGGGCTTCTCATACAGCTTTTTGAATAAGTTGTAGGAAAAGTCATTTTGCTGAGATATTATTTCTCTTTCAGAACGTGACACATCAAGCGATTCATAAGGCAGCCATCCCTCATCTTCGCATCCCTTTGGCTCATCCCCTTTGCTGTCCGAGCAAGAAGGCAGGAAAATGACCAATGCCAAGAGTATGGAAATTAATTTAGTTTTCATAAGATTAGATTTTATAAATATTCACTCAGTAGAGACACATAAATATATCGGATATTCGCAATAGGATTACCAGAACGCTCAGGATCAAGTTCTGTCCCTGAATACCAGCCGTCATATTCGCCGTTCCATCCCCAACGCATGAAATTATACATTCTTTCCTTGTAGTACGTTTTATTCAGTATCCATGCATAATTCAAGCCGGGTGCAGGCGGGTACGCTACGTATTCTTTTACCTCTATCTTAGAGTAATCGTAGCCGTCAGTAAACCATGTATGGTTTGTATAAGGCGAATACTTTAGATTACCTGACAAAAATATAAGACCTTTATCAATGCATCTCATTGTCCTGAAAGCGACAAAGTCGGCAAACTCTGTTACGGTGCAGTCAGGCAAATGTTTCCTTAATAATGCAGGTATACGCGAGGGGGCAACTACAGTTGTAGCAGGAATTTTATTATAGGATGCATTTGCATCATAGCCGAACTGACGACAAATCCGCCCTATTGATTTATGTATAGCCTCTTTATCTTTCGCCCAGCATGTATGCTCGATTGTCGTGCCGTCATTATAGGTTGCGGAGGAGCACTGGTGCCTTCTAAGCTCGCCCCAGTCGATATATTCAGAATTAATATCTGCTCCGGGATATGTATATTCTACTCGTGTTGTATCGTCCTTGAATATATAGGACACAACACTTAGTGCCGTCACTGCTACACATCCGGCATTTTGGTTAGGGCAGTATTGTCCGAACACGTCACCGGGACCCCATTTGTGGCAATAGTTTATGCGTTTTACCGGTCCGTACTGCGTTATGACTTTTTCTTCTGTTTTTACATACTGACCATAAATATTCATCGGATAACCGGCGGGAGTTATTTCTTTCTTTAAAGAATCGCTCTTTGCATTGTTTCTCGCAGCAGCCATGAAAAGATTGAAACCCGGATTATCGGTTCCGACTGCGGGATCATAATTGCCTTCGGGGACAACAGCCAGCACAGGCTGTTCCGCTCCTGTTGCAGAGATTAAGGCGAAACCTTTATTATCCTCGTAATTCACAACATAAATCAAGGTATCGCTTTCTCCACGCGAATTGTTGTCGCACACTGCTTTGAGACCGGAAACTTTTGCGACTCTGACGTCGGCTCGACCTTGCGGCGGGAAAAGTCTTTCTGCCTCGCTTTGTGCAAGGTCAAGTACCCATTGAATTTTTGAATCTGGCATGTTTTCTTCGACAGGAAGCTGAAGGTCTTCGGCTTGATTGCAGGAGAACAATAGTGTCCCGACAAGAGCCAGCGAAATCTGGAATGTTTTTTTCATAGAATTAATTTATAAAATTAAAAATTAGTTGAAAATGTCCCGGAGTATGTATTGCCGTTTTCGGTAGTGAGTTCCACTTCAGATTCGGTGATGGTGCCGACGAATACGGTGGCTGTGAGCTCGGAGGAGTCGATGGTGTACGACATTGTTGCGCCGCTGCTTTCGGTCAGGACGACATCGCACATTCCTTCGGGAACAACAAAGTCGAATGTCAGCTCGCCATCGTCATAGATGCAGGTTATCATCTGGCGACTCGGCATCTTCGGACGACCCGGACGTGTTTTTATACCCCCGCTAAGCACTATAGTTGTGCCATTTGGTACCGTTTTTGTTTTCTCAACAGCAAATACCATTTCTGTTAAACATGAACAGCAAATGGCAAATAAAAGAGTGTAAAGCTTGATTGATTTCATAGCATTTTGTTTTATATTGTCGTTTGCAAATTTAAAACCAACCAATTGATTACCAAAGAAAAACGTTATAATTGTTTTTCCTCGCTCATGATATAAGTTGCTGATTTACAAGACGCAGCAGGTGAGGAAAATTTATTTTTTTCCTCACCCGAGCCGTTAGTTGTAAGTGACGGATTATCAGCGGATTATCTGTTGATAACCGAATATCTTTGTATATTGTTGATACTCAAGCTATTACTTGATTCGGCTTAGAAATAGCACTTTGTGGGGAACTTCTGATTCTGCTATTCGTTCTGAAAGGCGATCTCTCTTAAGATAGAACAGTTTGTATTTTATATCCATTAGAAGACACACCGCCCTCGACGAAAAGCCGGCAAAAACTAATGACAGAAACACGAAATCGTCTTCCTTAAAGAAAACGCACTCATTGCGGAGCATAGTCATAATATTCCCCATATAAGAATCAACGGCTTTTTCTATTTCATTAAGATTCTTCTTAGTTTTAAGCCTTTTAAGTTCACGCTGTATTTTTCCCAATATGACAGTCATGTCCAGTCCTAAATTCTCCATGTCGAAGTATTTATCGCATAGCATATTTAGAGTGCCACAATTATCGCGATATAGTCTTTCAAGTTCTTTACAGAGGCGCTTATTTTCTTTTTCAGCAGATTCAGCTATATTTCTAAATTGAAGCAAGGAAGATATGTTCGCTTCGAATTCTGCTTTCTTTGTCCGTGCTTTCAGCCGATAGTTGCGGATTATAAGC
>JAGBDG010000069.1 GCA_017937625.1 Muribaculaceae bacterium
GACCTCTTCCTTACCAAGGAAGTGCTCTACCCCTGAGCTACATAGGCAAGATTACTTGAGCGGAAGACGAGGCTCAAACTCGCGACCCTCAGCTTGGAAGGCTGATGCTCTATCAACTGAGCTACTTCCGCAAGAGAAAATCGGTTGTGGGCGCGGATGGATTCGAACCACCGAAGTCGAAAGACAGCAGATTTACAGTCTGCCCCATTTGGCCGCTCTGGAACACGCCCGGATACTTGCTTTTTAGCCTGAAGCCGCAAAGCAACCTCTTTTCTTGAGCCTCTTGTCGGATTCGAACCAACGACCCCGAGATTACAAATCACGTGCTCTGGCCAACTGAGCTAAAGAGGCAATTTCAATTTTCTCTGCTTCGGGTCGAGAAGAATCTTTTCCCGTTTGCGGTTGCAAAGTTATGTACAATTTTCCAATCTCCAAAATTTATTTGCTCTTTTTTTCGATAATTTTTCAATGTTGAAGAAATTTTTACTGATTCTCAGCCTTTTACCCTCGACAGACAAAAGGACACGCCGGAAATGCCGGTTTGCCTTTCTTTTATAAAAACCGTTAATAGTAAATGAATATCGATTTTTTGAGCTATCTTTGCCGAATAATATAGAATACAAATAATGAAACGCATCACAGCCCCGCTTATCTGCTTTATAATAATGCTGTGCGCAGCCCTGCCGGCAGCAGCACAGTTCCGCTACGCTCCCGTCGCCGGAGTGACCATCAACAACCTCAAGTTCAAGCAGGATATCTTCCCCGTCGACCGCACCGTTGGCTTAGAGGCCGGCGTCATCGGCGAGATGATGTTCCCTGGCATAGGCTTCGGCATCGATTTCGGACTCATTTATAATATGATGGGCGCAAAGACCGACCTCGGCACCCGCGAGATTTGGGCATCTGACGGATTCGGCAAGAGCACCAACGCCATCCACATGCTTCAGGTGCCTTTCCACCTACGCTTCAAATGGACGCGTATGAACGGCATCGAGGACTATATCGCTCCCTTCGTCTATGGAGGTCCAGACTTCGGCATCCTTGTCGGACACAGCAACATCAAGGGCGATCCCGGTGTCGACAACCCCTTCATCTACTCTCACGGCGACCTCGGTCTGTCGGTAGGCGGCGGTTTCGAGCTGTTCCGCCGCTGGCAGGTAGGTCTGCAGTACACCTGGGGCATGAGCTACCTCACCAAGACCCGCAAGCTCGACAACCTGAGCGCGCGCAACCGCCAGTGGGTGTTCCGCGTGGCTTATTTCCTTAAATAAAAGAAGATATTTCCATATAATATTGAGCCGGGCTGAGAAGTCCGGCTCATTTATTATTCTCGCCGGATGTCTCGGCAAGCATGTCGGGATATGCGGGGATGTCCGGCAGGAATACATAGCCGCCGTCGCGATAGCGGCAGCAGAAATGGTGCATTCCGTTGCTCACGATAAGATACGGGGCGCCCATGACGATATTGTAGCGTGCGATCTGGTCGAATACTTTCTGCGTGAGCGTCACTTCCGGTGCCTTGTACTCCACCACGGCGAGCGGTCGAAGCGAGGGGGTATAGACCATCGTGTCGGCTCGGCGCTGCGTGCCGTTGAGCTTCAGCCCCAGCTCGTTGGTCATGAACTGAGGCGGGAAGGCACGCTGAAGGACAAGAAAAGCGACAAAATTCTGCCTGACCCATTCCTCCGGCGTCAGCGACACCCATCGTTGCCGAAGACGGTCGTACACCTTGTCGGCTCCGCGGCGGGAGTCGGCGTCGGGACGTATGTCGAGCGCGCAGGGCGGCAGATTGAGGACAGGGTGCTTTTTCATCGGCGAGAAATGCGGTACTTGGGAATTTTTGTGTAAATTTACAAAATAAAACATCATCAGCAAAATCAGCATGCCTACTCTGCCCCAGCCGACTCCCGACAGCATCATAAAATCGATAAAATCGAGAAACTTAGCGCCCGTCTACGTCCTCCACGGCGAGGAGACCTATCACATCGACCGCCTCGCCGCCGCCTTCGAGGGTATCCTGACCGAGGATGAGAAAGTCTTCGACCAGTACATCCTCTACGCCCCCGATACGGAGATATCGACTCTGATAGGCATCTGCAAGGGCGTACCTGCCATCGCCAAGCGTCAGGTAGTGATACTCAAGGAAGTGCAGACACAGCGCGCCGACTGGATTGACAAGCTCGCGCCATACGTCGCCTCGCCGGTGTCGACAACCGTGCTCGTTATATGCTCGCGCGGAGCGGCGCTCAAGGGTAAGTCTCTGACGGCGGCTCTAAAGAAAGGCGGCGCGGTGGTCTACGAGTCGAAGAAAATCGCCGACTACAACGCCGCGCCGTACATCGAGTCGATAATCAAGGAAAAAGGACTGACAGCAGACCCCAAGGCAGTGGCGATGCTGCTCGAATTCGTGGGCGCCGACCTCAGCCGCATCCACAGCGAGGTGGGCAAGCTCGCCACGCTGCTGCCGCCGGGCGCGGCTATAACGCCGGAGGTCGTGGAGCAGAACATCGGCATCAGCCGCGAGTACAACGGTTTCGAGCTCGTCGACGCCATCGCCGAGCACAATGCCGCGAAAAGCTTCCGCATCGCCGCCTACTTCCGCAGCAACCCCAAGGCAGCGCCGCTGGTGATGGTTACGGCAAGCCTGTTCAACTTTTTCGCCGACCTGCTGACGGCTTACTACGTGCCGGGCGGCTCCGACATGGATATAAGCAAAGCCCTGAATCTGCGTAATTCATTCGCACTAAAGCGCATACGCCGAGGCATGGCGAACTACAAGGCTGTGCAGGTGGTGGAGATAATAGGCGCCATCCGCGATTTCGACGCGCGGAGCAAGGGCGTGGAGTCGCGGCAGAACGAGCACGTGCTGTTCAACGAGCTCATCTACCACATCCTCTCGGCGCCCGGACGCGTCTGAGGCGTCAGTCGAAAGCTCCGGAAATCGTTTCCTCAACAACTTCCTCGTCGGGCTCGGGAGCATAGTCGCTCTCGCAGAGATTCAACCCCGACGGGAAATCGAATGTCGTCTGCTGCGAGTACGGCAGAGTCGAGTCGGCATACACTTTCGTGATATATTTTCCGTAGACCGGGAGCGCCATCGACGCGCCCTGACCCTGAGCCATGTTGTTGAAGTGGATGTATCGGTCTTCGCCGCCGACCCATGTTCCGGAGACCAGCTCGGGAGTGAACGCCATGAACCAGCCGTCGGCATTGTCGTTGGTAGTACCGGTCTTGCCGCCCATCTGCGCGGTGATGTTGAAAGGCGCGCGGCGCAGTCGGTTGCCCGTACCGCTGTCGACAACATTCAGCAGGATAGACAGAATCCTGTAGTAGCCTTTCTGCGTGATCACTTCTCTCTGGATGGGGGCGAAA
>JAGBDG010000070.1 GCA_017937625.1 Muribaculaceae bacterium
ACGGTCTGAATATCGCGGCAATCGGCATCACGAACCAGCGCGAGACTACCCTCGTATGGGACCGCGACACCGAGGAACCTATCTACAACGCCATAGTATGGCAGGACCGCCGTACCTCGGGATATTGCGACGAGCTCAAGGAGAAAGGGTATGTCGACATGATCCGCCGGAAGACGGGTCTTATTGTCGACGCATATTTCAGCGCAACGAAGATAAAATGGATTCTCGACAATGTTCCCGGTGCCCGCGAACGCGCCGAAAAGGGCAAACTGATGTTCGGCACCGTAGACACTTGGCTTGTCTGGCGCCTTACACGCGGCGAAGTCCACGTCACCGATGTCACCAACGCCTCGCGCACAATGCTCTTCAACATACACACTCTTGACTGGGACGACGAGCTGCTGAAACTTTTCGGCATACCGCGCTCGATGATGCCGGAAGTGAAACAGAGCAGCGAGATATACGGTCACACCACAACAACCATATTCGCCCATGAAGTGCCTATCGCCGGCATCGCGGGCGACCAGCAGGCAGCTCTTTTTGGTCAGATGTGTACCGAGCCGGGCTCCGTCAAGAACACATACGGCACCGGCTGCTTCCTTCTGATGAACACCGGCGAGAAACCAATTCTTTCGGAAAACAGACTTCTCACCACCATCGCCTGGAAAATCAACGGCAAGGTCAGCTATGCCCTCGAGGGCTCCATCTTTGTCGGAGGATCGGTTGTTCAATGGCTCCGCGACGGTCTGAAATGCATTCAGTCGTCGTCCGACGTGGAGGCGCTCGCCGCTTCCGTTCCCGATACAGGCGGCGTCTACTTCGTGCCTGCGCTCACCGGCATGGGAGCTCCTTACTGGGAGCCTGACGCCCGCGGACTAATCTGCGGAATATCGCGAGGCACCACCACCGCCCATATCGCCCGCGCGGCTCTTGAGGGCATCGCATATCAGACCTATGACATTGTCAAGGCTATGGAACGCGACGCCAAGCTCCCCATCACCAATCTCAAGGTCGACGGGGGCGCATCGCGCAACAACCTGCTGATGCAGTTCCAGAGCAACATCCTTGACACCGAGGGTCTCCGTCCGGAAGTCGCAGAGACTACGGCACTCGGCGCCGCCTATCTCGCCGGACTTGCCGTCGGATACTGGAAGGACATCGACGAGATCCGCAGCCAGTGGCGTGTCGACCGCACTTTCGTCCCCGGAGGCAACTCAGAGGAAGTCGCACGCTCGCTCAAAGGCTGGAAAGATGCCGTTCAGCGTACCATAATGCACACCGACAACGACTAAATATTTTTGAAAGATGGAATTATCACTGACAATGCAATGTGTTTTCGAGTTTCTCGGAACATTCGTCATGCTTCTGCTCGGTTGCGGCGTAGTGGCATGCGTAAGTCTTAAAAAATCGAAAGGCGAAGGCGCCGGTTGGACTGTGGTGACTATCGCATGGGGTCTCGCCGTCAGTGTGGGGGTCTGGATAGCAGGACCATTCACGGGCGCGCACCTCAATCCCGCCGTGTCGGTAGGTCTTGCCGTCGCCGGTAAATTTCCCTGGAGCTCTGTGTTGCCGTACGTCTGCGCGCAGGTTGCCGGCGGCATCATGGGCGGCGTGGTAGTATATCTATTCTATAAAGATCACTTCGACGCCACTGAAGACGCCACAGCGAAACTTGGCGTGTTCGCCACCATCCCCGCCATCGAGAACCACTGGCGCAACTTCATCTCAGAGGTTGTCGGCACATTCATCCTTGTGCTCGTGATTCTTTTCCTCGGCGACAAGAACAATTCCGCCGAAATCGGACTCGGCACCATCGGCGCCATACCTGTCGGACTTCTCGTGGTTGTCATCGGCATGGCGCTCGGCGGCACTACAGGCTACGCCATCAATCCCGCGCGAGACCTCGGTCCGCGCATAGCCCACGCCATCCTGCCCATCAAGGGCAAAGGTGCCAGCGGATGGGGCTACAGCTGGGTACCGGCAACGGCGCCCATAGTCGGAGCTGCCCTGGCGGCTTTCGCCTACTGGCTGGTCGTGCGCGGCATCGCCGGATGATACATCTTTTGTAATCAATAAATAATCCAATCTTGAAAACATACTTGATTTTTATTCTCGCGGCATGTCTCGCCGCGCTGCCTCTGGTTGCGCGCGAGACTGCCGACGACGAGGAAGACCCTTATTTCCTTCTTGCCGGAGAGGCGGCGAAAGACATTGAGGAAGGCGACTATGCCTCCGCAGAGAAGCGCATCAAAGAGGCTATCGCCATGCGACCCGACGACCCCGGCAACGTCCTGCTGATGTCGAATCTCGGCTTGGTGTATTCCTATATGGGCAATGACTCGCTTGCGCTCGCCACTTTCGACGACGCGCTGCGCATTGCTCCTTCGATGAAGACTGTGATTGTCAACCGCGCCCGCGTGCTGCTCAAGAACGGACGTGACGCCGAGGCATATTCCGATCTGTCGGATGTCATTGCCGCTGATTCGGCGAACGTCGAGGCTCGCTATCTCCACGGTCTTCTCTCGCTCGGTCTTGCCGACCTCGCGTTAGCCGATGCGGACATGCGGGTGCTTGCCGACGCCGAGCCGGAATCGCTGCGCACAGCCGTCGGCATGTCGGCGCTGCTCTCCGCGCAGGGAAAGCACAAGGAGGCTACGCCATATCTGAAACGTATGGTGGAAAAATCGGGCGAGGCAGAGGATTATGCTGCCCTCGCAGCCAATTTGCTCGAACTTGGAAAGTTGTCGGAAGCGGGTGAGACCATTGCCGAGGGCATGAAGAAGTATCCGTCAAGCGGCGAGCTCTATCTCTGCCGTGCTCGTCTCAACCGCGACCGCTATGCCTACGGCGATGCGAAAGCCGACGCCAAACGCGCCGAGGCGCTCGGAGTGGAGCGCTCGCGCATCCGTGGACTCGGATTATGATTTCCTGCTCTTTTCCTTGACCGCAGGATAGACGACCTTCTTGTGCGTCAGCGCCCATATCACAAGGAATATGCCGGCGAGAGCGAAAGGTATGCTCAGAATCTGACCCATGTTGAGCGCCATGCTGTCCTCGAACTCCACCTGATTGTTCTTGATGAACTCGATGAAGAAACGTGTCAGGAATGTGCCTATCAGGAATGTGCCGAACAGAAGACCGGGACGGTTGCCGCAGCCCTTCTTCCAGTACATCCACATCATCAGCCCGAACAGGGCGAGATAGGTCAGCGACTCATAGATCTGCGTCGGATGGCAAGCCTGACCATAGTACATCTGGTTCCATTCTGCAGAGCGCACGAACATGAAGCCCCAGGGAAGGTCGGTGGCGTGACCGAAAATCTCGCTGTTCATCAGGTTGCCGAAACGTATGAGGGCGCCGACGAGGGCTATAGCCACAGTCAGACGGTCGAACGTCCACAGGGGGTTGCGTTTAGTGGTGAAGATGCTGTAGAGTATCACGGCAAGGATTATGCCTATCGCGCCGCCGTGGCTGGCGAGTCCGCCCT
>JAGBDG010000071.1 GCA_017937625.1 Muribaculaceae bacterium
ACGCGGAGTTCGTCACCGAGGACGACGGCAGATATGTCTGCGGCTGGGCGGTAGAGAAGATGTCGAAGTCGATGTTCAACGTGGTCAACCCCGACGATATCATCGAGCGCTACGGCGCCGACACTCTGCGCCTCTACGAGATGTTCCTCGGCCCGATAGAGCAGAGCAAGCCCTGGAACACCCACGGCATCGACGGCGTGTACCGCTTCCTGAAAAAATTCTGGAGCCTCTACTACAACGGCGACCAGCTGCTTGTCGACGACAGCGAGCCTTCGGCAGAAAACCTGAAGAGCCTCCACAAGCTCATCAAGAAGGTGACGTCCGACATCGAGGCGTTCTCGTTCAACACGTCGGTAGCCGCGTTCATGATATGCGTCAACGAGCTCGCGCAGCAGAAATGCCGCTCGCGCAAGGTGCTCGAGCCGCTCGACATTCTTCTGTCGCCTTTCGCACCGCATATCGCCGAGGAGCTGTGGCACACTGCACTCGGTCACGAAGACAGCATCGTGGACGCGCGCATCCCCGAGTTCGACGAGAAGTACCTGAAGGAATCGTCGGTCACCATGGCAGTGTCGTTTAACGGCAAGGCGCGCTTCAACATCAGCGTTCCCGCCGACGCGCCGGCATCGGAAGTGGAGAAGACGGCTCTCGCCGACCCCGCCGCCGCGAAGTGGCTCGAGGGCAAGACAGTCCGCAAGGTGATAGTCGTTCCGGGCAAAATCGTGAACGTCGTAGTGGGCTGACAGACAATAAAGGACGGCACAGGCTCGTTAGTTTTCAAGATGAAGCGTATAGTATTTGCCACCGGCAACTCCAACAAGCTGCGCGAGCTGCGCGAGATATTGGGCGCGGACTATGAGGTCTGCGGACTCCGCGACATAGGCTGCGACGACGACATACCCGAGACCGCCGATACCTTCGAGGGCAACGCCCTGTTGAAGGCTCAGTGGGTCCGCGACCGCTACGGCGTCGACTGCATAGCAGAGGACGCCGGGCTCGAGGTCGACGCTCTCGGAGGCGCCCCCGGTGTACTGAGCGCCCGTTTCGCCGGACCGGGGCACGACTCCCGCGCCAACAACGAGCTTCTGCTCAGGCGGCTCGAGGGCGTCGCCGACCGCAGGGCGCGTTTCAGGACATCTCTTGTCCTTCTGCGCGCCGACGGACCCCACTTCTTCGAGGGAAAGATCGAGGGCGACATCCTCGAGGCTCCTCGCGGCGAGGGAGGATTCGGCTACGACCCCCTGTTCGTGCCCAAAGGCTGGACGAAGACCTTCGCCGAGGCAGGCGCCGAGGAGAAGAACGCCGTCAGCCACCGCGGGCAAGCCGTGGCGGCGCTGCAGCGCTTCATCGAAAGCGAAAACAAGTCCAGATAAACCGTATGTTCAAGAAAACTCTCCATATCCTCTCTCTCATCGTCTGCCTTCTGTGCGGCACGGCGGCGCAAGCCTACACAGACGTCAGCGGAAGGTGGACAATCTTTCCCGTCGGCGGCTCGCTGAACAAGGCTGTCGAGACCCCGACGCGCACCTACTTCCTGCTTGGCACGGGACTGTTCTCGCTGTCGTACGAAGACAACGAGCTCTATGCCTATACCGCCCAGAACAAGCTCTCCGACACATATTCCATCACCGGAATATGGTACAACAGGGACGAGGGCTTCCTTCTTGCGGCGTACGGCAACGGCAATATCGACGTGATATACGACGACGGACGCATAGTCAACATCGCCGATATCAAGGACGCCCATCTGCCCGGCTTCCGCACCATCACTGATGTAGCCTTCGGCGGCGGCAAGATATTCGTGACCACAGACTTCGGTCTGGTCGTCATTGACGCCAAGACTCATCTTGTGGGCGATTCGGGCATGTTCAACACCATGATAGAGCGCGTGTTCGTGCTCGGCGACCATGTCGTGCTCGTGTACAACCATAACGTGCTGGTAGCGCCCGTCGACGGACGCCACAACCGTCTGGACAATTTCAGGAACGTCAGCCAGCACCTGTGGTACCAGGACATAGTTCCGCTGGGCGACAACCGGCTGTTCTATATCCATACGTCGGGCGCTCCGAGCCTCGGCACGATAGATTTCGAGGCGGGAACGATGAAGATTTCAGGCGCTAACATCGCCGACAACATTGCCGACGCCATCGGACCGTGCGGCGACGATGCATGGGCGCTCCGCAACGGCACGCTCTACGTCTACGGCACCGACGGCAGCGTGCAGGCTTATCCTCTGCCCGAAGCTTACGCCGACGCCAGGATTTCGGCAGCCGGCGGACTCGGGTCCGTCTGGATGGAGACCGCCGACGGTATCTCTCGGCTCGACATGGGCAAGCCGACTCCAGAGCTGACCATGCAGCCCTTCCGCCCGGAGGCGCTGACGATGCGCAATCCCGCCTACATGGTGTGGAGCGCCGACTACAGCCGCCTGTACATGTCGAACGTCGGTCCGACCTATCACCTCGCCGAGCTTGTCGGCGACGGCTTCGAGACGGTGGCGAAAGCGTGCTATATCGAGGACGGCACGATACATAACGCGCTGCCTTACACAGTGAACGTCGAACGCAGCGTGCAGCTCAACGAGGCACAGAAACGATACAAGACAAAAGAGATTGTCGGCGGACCGTCGCGCATTGCCGTCGACCCCGACGATCCTTCGACGATTTACCTCCCGGTGCGCCGTCCGGGCATGTTCGTGGTGCGTGAGGGCGAATATGTCAACCTTCTCAACGACTACAATGTCCCTTACAGCATTCTCACGGACTGGGCGCAGAACGTTTTTCTCGCCGGCGTCGACCAGGGCGGCAACCTGTGGTTCAGTCTCGGCTACCGCACGCCTTCGACAATCTACGTCCTGCCTGCCGAGAAGCGCCGAAACAAGATAGACAAGATAGAGAAGGGCGACTGGCTGCAGTTCCGCCTTCCCACGTCGTTCCTCAAGCCCAACCGCGACTATTTCGTTACGTTCTGCAAGAAGTCGAACTACAACTTCCTCTCGTACGGCGACTATGCTCCCGGCATTGTGATAATGGACAACAACGGGACCCCTGACGTGTTCACCGACGACAAGCTCTACCACGTCAACGTGTTCGTCGACCAGAACGGTCAGACAATCAACACCGAGAACGTGACATGCGTCACCGAGGACGCCACCGGTAAGGTATGGGTGGGTACCGCGCTCGGGGTGTTCGTCATAAACGACCCGTCGCAGGTTACCGACGAGACAATGACTGTCCACCGCCCCATAGTCCCGCGCAACGACGGCACCAATCTCGGCGACTACCTGATGGGCATCGAGAAAGTGTCGGCGATAGCCGTCGACCCTTCGAACCGCAAGTGGTTCGCCACGGAGAGCTCCGGCGTCTACCTTGTCAGCGCCGACGGAACGGAGATACTCGCCAACTACAACACCTCAAACTCACCGCTGCCCTCGAACTGTGTCTACACCGTTGCGGCGGACCCGCACAGCAACAAGGTGTACTTCGGCACGAAGCTCGGCGCGGCATGCTTCGAGAGCGACTCGTCGCCAGCCGCCGAGGATTTCTCCGAGATATACGCCTATCCCAATCCGGTGCGCCCCGAATACACCGGACTTATCACCGTCAAGGGTCTGATGGACGGCTCTCTGGTGAAGATAGCCGACGCTGCGGGCAACGTGTTCTATCAGGGACGCTCGGAAGGCGGCATGATAGTGTGGGACGGCTGCGACGCCACCGGCGACCGTGTGCGCTCGGGCGTCTATTATGTGTTCGCCTCGCAGAGCGCCGACGGAGGCTCCGCCAAAGGCGCCGTTACCAAAATTTTAGTTGTAAACTGAAAAATTCAAGAAAGAAATGGAAACTCACAATAAGCTGAGCTATAGCGATGAGAAAGACCGCTCGTATGGTATTTCCGGTATGGCAATCACCCTTGTGGCGCTCGACGGCGAGGACTATCTCGCGGGCGTGAACATCGACGGTGAGCCGGGTGAATATATAGCGATGAGCCGTGACTTCAGTTTCAAGGGCAATCCGCGTATGTCGGCTAAGATAGTCTGGGAGCAGACGCTCAAGGATCTGCGCCTGTCGGCATCGATGGCTCTCGGCAACGTGGCATGCCGCCGCTATGTGCTTTCGGGCAGGGCAATGTCGAGCAGCGACATAGGCGAGCTCCGCAAGGCTCTGCGCCAGGACGCCTCGGAGCACTGCGGGCTCGACTCCGACGAGTCGGACCGTCTTTTCGACTCGTGCCTGAACTATGTCGACCGTATTTTCCGTACTTCCGGTGTGGCTCGTGTGGCGAGCGGTTTCGCCGACACCCTCGTTGAGCGCCGCTCGCTCACAGGTGCCGAGGCTATAGAGATACTTGCCTCGTTCGGTCTGCGATAAAGACATACTGACACAAGCAACGCATGCCGCATTTCCCGTCGGGGGCGTGCGGCATGCGTTGTATGTGCAGGCTGTAGGCTCAGACGAAGTCGCTGAGCAGATGATGCAGCTCTCCGGCGCCCTTGACGCCGCTGTCGCGCCATGCTTCCTGTCCGTCCTTGAAGATTATGAACGTGGGATATGTGTCGACCTTGTATTCTTTCATAAGGTCGGGGTTCTCGGTGCCGTCGATGCGCATGACGTTGGCTTTCCCGCCCATGCGGTCGCGCACTTGGTCGATGACAGCCGGATCTTCTTCTTTGCCCGGACGGTAGAACTCAACGAGCGTAGGGGCTGTTTCGCCGAGATATGCGGCGAGCTTTTTTTCTGTGGTCATGAGAGAGGTGTGTTAACGTTATTTGCTGTGTTCCTTGATTTTGCCTTCGAGCTGGTCTGCCTGATGCACTCCTACGGCGCGCCAGACAGCCTCGCCGTTCTTGAACATTATAAGGGTCGGAACTGACTGCACGTTGTACTGTGCCGCAAGAGCCTGGCTCTTGTCGATGTCGACCTTTATGATATTGGCGGCGTCGCCCACGCGGCTTTTGACCTGTTCGAGGATAGGACCCTGCATGCGGCAAGGACCGCACCAGGTTGCGAAGAAATCGACAAGCGTCGGTTTGTCCTGAGAAATAAGATCAGTAAATTCGCTCATATTGTTGTGTTTTTATTAGTTGTTGTCTGTGAAATATAACGCGGATACAGAGGCAAAGGTTTATTCGTGCAGGATTTTGCGCTCGCAGATGAGCACTCTGCCTGGGAAAGTGCGCGTATAGCTGTGATTGTGGGTCGCTACGACTATGGCGGTGCCGGTAGTCTGCGATATCTCATACAGATGTGTCATGATTCTTTTGCCAGTGTCGGGGTCGAGGTTTCCCGTGGGCTCGTCGGCGAGAATAAGGTCGGGCTCGTTGAGGAGTGCGCGGGATATGACTATTCGCTGCTGTTCGCCTCCGGAAAGCTCGTGGGGCATCTTCATCGCCTTCGCCTGCATGCCGGTGAGGCGCAGCACCTTGTCGATGCGTTCCTCGCGTTCCTCGCGCGAGTTCCAGCCGGTGGCACGGAGGACAAAGTCGAGGTTGTCCCACGCGGAGCGGTCGGTGAGGAGCTGGAAATCCTGGAAAACAATGCCGATGCGGCGGCGCAGCATGGGTATGTCGCGGCGTCGGATATCACGGAGGTCATAGTCGAACACCTCGGCTTCGCCGGCGGTGACGGGAACCTCCGCGTAGACGGTCTTGAGAAGCGATGTCTTTCCGCTGCCTACTTTGCCGATGAGATAGATGAATTCGCCGGGACTGACGGTCCAGTCGACATCGCGGAGAACGAGGTGGTCGTTGCGGTGGATCTCCACGTCGTGATAATTGATAATGGTCTTGTTTTCCAAAGCGGTATTGTTAGAAATGAATTTCCTTGTATGTCTTGGGTGCGTGGCGGACGGGCTTCGTGCCTGCTTTCGTGTCTGGTGGAACCGCCGACTTGCCGACGGCTGTCCTCGCCGGCGCGCTGTCGCGGCGGTAACCGTCCTTGACGCAGCGCTGTGTCATGCGGCCGATGCGCTTTTTCGTGTCGGGATGCGAGGAGAACATCTTCTGCATTGCGCCTACGGTAGCTCCTGACGATTCTTCGAGACTCTGAAGTTTCTCGAAGGCACGCACCATGCCCCAGGGGTTCTTGCCGTGCGCTACGAGAAAGTCGTAGCCGCAGTCGTCAGCCTCGTTCTCCTGCTTGCGGGAGTAGCTTGCGCTGCCGAGCGCCTGTCCGAGGGTGACGAGCTGCGATTCGGTGAGCGCCTCTGCCATGCCGCCAGTCGACGCCACGATGTCCTTGAGCGCTCCGGTGAGGAGCTGGTTGCGGAAGGCGTTGCGCGAGTGGCGCTTTATGACGTGTCCTATCTCGTGACCGATGATGCCGAGAAGCTCGTCGTCGTCCATGCGGTCCATGATGCCTGAGAATACGCGCACGCTGCCGTCGGGGCAGGCGAAAGCGTTGACCTGGTCAGTCTTGTAGACCTTAAAGTTGAGGGGGATGCCGTCGACGTCGGTAATTCCGTCGGTGAGACGTCGCAGGCGCTTGACGTAGGGGCTGCTCTCGGGCAGTACGGTGTTGCTGCTGTCCATGTACGCTATCGACTGGCTGACGTACGCCGCCATCTGTCCGTCGCTTATCGTTGCAGCCTGAAAGAGCCCGACGAGTCCGCCGAGTGCCTTTCCGGTGTTGAAGCGAGCCTCGGCGGCAGTGACGCCGAGAAGCGCTAAAGCGAATATGAGCGAGAATATCTTCTTCATGACGGTAGAGATTATTATACCATGAAGTATAACGCGCAAAGATACGAAAATTCCTCCAAGAGTCTATGCCTTGTCGACCTGAACGGCTGATTTTGCTTTTTTCGCCATGGCGTGGAGCTGCCAGAGGATAAGGGCGAGCGTCACGACCGTCGACATCAGGTCGGAGGCGGGGAAGGAATACCACACGCCGTCGAGCCCGAGGGCGCGGGGCAGGATGATGAGCAGGGGGATGAGGAAGATGACCTGACGGAGGAGGCTCACCACTATCGATTTGCCAGCCATGCCGATGCTCTGGAAGAGCGCCGTGGAGATTACCTGAAAGCCGACGAGCGGGAACATGAGTAGGCACCGGCTGAGGGCGCGCTCTGTGGCGTCGAGCAGCTCGGCGCTGTCGGTGAACGCCATTCCTACCTCTCGCGGGAAGATAAGACCGAAGATGCCTCCTGCGGTGGTGATGACCGACGCTGCGGCTACGGCGAGGAAGAAGGTCCGGTGCAGCCGGTGAATCTTTCCGGCTCCGTAGTTGTAGCCGAGAATGGGCTGCAGACCCTGGCAGATGCCGAGGACGACGGTTACGAGCAGCGACGTGTACGTGATCATGATGCCTGCGGCACCTATGTCGCGGTCGTTGCCGTATTCGAGGAGAGTGTTGTTGACAATGGCGTTGATGACGCATCCTGCGGCATTTACGAGCGCGGGTGCGGCGCCGAGCGAGACGATAGAGGCGACAATCGCCCATCGCAGGCTGAATGTGCCCCGGCGGAAGGTGAGCGAGACGCCCGGACGTGTGAAGTGGAGCATGACGTAAGCCGCAGATGCGAACATGGCAATGTCGGTGGCGTATGCGGCTCCGGCTATGCCCCAGTCGAAGACGTAGATGAACAGCGGGTCGAGCACGACGTTGACGGCGGCTCCCACGAGCATGGTGTACATAGCCTTGCGGGGGTAGCCCGAGGCGCGCATGATGTTGTTGAAGCCGTATGCTATGTTTGTCAGCAGGAGTCCGGGCAGCAGCGGCATGAGGTATGCCGAGGCGTAGGGGAGGGTGGCGTCGCTGGCTCCGAACAGATGGAGAAGCGGTTCCATGAACACGGCGAAGAGGGCGATGTATGCCGCCGCGTTGATGATGGTGAGGGTCATGGCGTTGCCCATGATCTGCTCCGCCAGCGGCATGTTCTTCTCACCCAGAGCTATGGATATGCGCGCGGTGGAACCCACGCCGACGAGCACACCCACGGCTGTCGCCAGGTTCATGATGGGAAAGGTGATGGCAAGTCCGGCTATGGCGTCGGGACCCACCCATTGTCCGATGAATATGCGGTCGACCACATTGTACAGCGCCATGACGAGCATGCCGACCACCGCGGGCAGGCTGTACTCCCACAGGAGTCTGCCGACGGGGCGCGTGGCAAGCTGGACGAGGCGTTCTTCTCGGTTTGTGTTGTCCATAAGCTGTCGGGGATATAAGAAAGCCGCCGTAAAATGCGGCGGCTTGTCATTATTGTTTCTTTATATCGCGGGATGTGTCCCGGCGGGATTATTCAGCTTTCTGCGAAGCGAGGGCGCGCTCGTAGAATTTGCGGATGTCGACGCGGGTTGTCGCCACGTACGAGGGATATTCCTTGATGATGGTCTCGTAAGCCTCAGCCTCAGCCTTGTAGTTCTTCTGCTCGCGGTAGATGTTGGCTTCCTTGATGAGGATGAAAGGAACGATCTCGGGGTTCTTGTCGGCAGCGCTGATAGCTTTCTTGTAGCAGCTGAGAGCGTCGTTGAGCTGACCGAGATTCACATGGCAGTCGCCTGCGAGGGTGTAGACGCCGGGTTCTGCTACCTTGTCGTCGAGGCTGCAGGAATTGAGGTATTTGAGAGCTTCTTCGTATTTCTCCTGATTGTAGAGACGGATGCCCATTTCAGCTTTGGCGCGGTTGCCGCTCTTGTAACCCATCTCAGCCACCTGCGAGTAGAGGGCTGTGGCGATGCTGTCGTTGGCTGCTGCGTCGGCTTTCGCGATAGCCTCGTCGGCCTTGCGGCTGCCCGACTGTGCGATGAGAATCCATACGAGAGCCACAACAACGCACACGATGACTGCTACAGAGGCAGTGAGGAGTTTTTTCTTGTTTTTCTTTGCCTTTGCGACAATGTCTTCGGCAACTTCGGCGTTCTGCTGTTCCGGTTTGTTATTTTCCATTGTTATATTGATTTATTTTATTCAATAATTATTGCGAAACGTCTTTGACGCGGGGAGGATACACGTTTCAAAATGCAAAAATAGCATTTATTTCCAACACAAAAAAATTTCCGTTCCATTTTCGGCAGTATTATCGGGAAAAGAGGTCGAATGAGCCTGAAAGTACAGTGCGTTAATTGAGATTGATTGAATAAAATTGATTTTTGTCAATATTTTGTTGCAATTATTCTTGCAAAATGGAAATTTGCATTGTAAATTTGCAAGCATGAAACATAATCGGAAATATGAACAACATTAATACGCTAAAGAACAGGGAGCTCGTGACGATGGCGCAGCGCATCGTCAGGCGTGCGGTGGCGGAGAAGCGTCCCGTGTCGTACTCGTCGTTGTGCGACGAGATACTCGCCACGCGCCCGATGCACTTCTACGTGAGCTACGACCGCGCCTCGAAGATACTTCACCGTATCGAGCGGACAGGTGTGGAAAACATAGCCTTGAGCGGTTCGTCGCGCGACATGTGGATAGACCTTTACGGGCAGGTCCGAGCAATAATGGAGGTGCGCCCGAAGCTCAACTTCAGTCAGGCGCTGACTCAGGCGCTCTATTTCGCGCGCCCTATGCGGCTCTACATGACCAAGGATGCCCTCTATCGTCTGCTGAAGAAGAATTTCAGCAGCATGCTCGTCCCCGAGGTACGGCAGGATTTCAGAAATTATTGTTAACTAAAAATATACGGAACATGAATGTAACAATCAGCCTTTCAATGGAGAGGCTTACGGAAGTGCTCATGGCGCATTCGGCGGCGGTGGGCGGCTGGACCGGCGATACCGACAAGGTGCTGACGGCACGACAGAAGCCCATGCTGCAGGTGCTTGCCGACGGCGAGATCAGCCGTCTTGCCCTCGAGATACCGGGCATAATCGAGAATGTGGAGACCGACGGTGACCTGCGTCTGCTGTCGTGCGTGCTCGATGCTGGAGCATGCGTGCGTGTCTGGCGACGCAACATGGAGACCGCGGTGTGCGCCGGAGTGATGGCACGTGTGACTGAGAATGCCGACAACGGCTGTGCCGAGATATACCGCCGCGACAGGGCGGGAATAGTGGAGAGCATGAAGCGCGAGGCTGTCAATTTCTTTCTGCCCGAGCGCATCAAGCGCGGAGCATAGCTCAGAATACCTTTTACGTACCCCTTAAACACCACCGCAGCGGCGCTTCACAGAGCCGCTGCGGTGGTATAAACCAATCATTATCACAATTCTTGCAATGGAAAAAGTAATCTTGCTATGTACTATTCAAACACGGCGCGGAAAAAATGGTTCATCGCAGGATGAATTTTTTTTGAAAATATTTTTCTGCATGCTGTTTTTTGTCGTCGAAACGACGAACTTAGGGGAACGGACAGCGTTAATTCAGAAAAAAATAAGTATTTTTGCAGAAAATTTCTACATATATGAAAAAGATTCAAGTGATAACTAAAGATGTGCTCGGTTTTGTTCCCCAGGCACAGATTGATGCTCTGGCTCCCGAAGCAAAGAGCGGTCTTGCAAAACTTACAGACGGCAGCGGTCTCGGCAACGATTTTCTCGGCTGGGTAAAGCTTCCTTCGGAAATCACCTCAGAACTTCTCGACGACATCAACGCCACCGCGGCTAATCTGCGCGACAACTGCGATGTTGTCGTTGCCATAGGTATCGGCGGCAGCTATCTCGGCGCCAAGGCTGTGATCGAGGCTATGTCGAATCCCTTCAAGCCGTCGAACGTCCTTTTCGCAGGTCAGAACATCGGTGAGGACTATCTTGCCGACCTCTGCGACTACCTCAAGGACAAGAAATTCGGTATCATCGTCATCTCCAAGTCGGGCACGACAACGGAGCCGGCGATCGCTTTCCGCATTCTCCGCGAGCAGCTCGAGAAGCAGCTCGGACGCGAGGAAGCTAACAAACGCATCGTCGCTGTCACCGACGCCAAGAAAGGCGCCCTCCGTACCCTCGCCACGACCGAAGGCTACAAGACATACGTCATCCCCGACAACGTAGGCGGTCGTTTCTCCGTGCTCACTCCGGTAGGACTCCTGCCCATCGCTGTCGCAGGCATCGACATCCACGCTCTTGTCGAAGGCGCTCTCGAGATGCAGAAAGCCACACTCGACGGAACATCCACCGATTCTTTCCGCTACGCAGAGACCCGCAACGCTCTCTACCGCGCAGGCAAGAAGACCGAAATTCTCGTCAACTTCAACCCGCGTCTCCACTTCTTCGGCGAATGGTGGAAGCAGCTCTACGGCGAGAGCGAGGGCAAGGACGGCAAGGGCATCTTCCCCGCATCCGTCGACTTCACCACGGACCTTCACTCCATGGGTCAGTGGATCCAGGAAGGCGAGCGCACCATCTACGAGACCGTCCTCTCGGTAGAGAATGTCGACCGCGAGCTCCGCATCCCCTTCGACGAGGCTAATCTCGACGGACTCAACTACATCGCCGGCAAGCGTATCGACGAAGTCAACAAGATGGCGGAGCTCGGCACCCGCATCGCACACGTCGACGGCGGCGTTCCCGTAATGCGTGTCGTCCTTCCCGACGTAAGCCCCGCCACCCTCGGTCAGCTCATCTATTTCTTCGAGGCAGCATGCGGCATCAGCGGATATGTTCTCGGCGTCAATCCCTTCAACCAGCCCGGTGTGGAGGCATACAAGAAGAACATGTTCGCCCTGCTCGAAAAGCCCGGCTACGAGAAAGAGACAGAAGCTATCAAGGCTAAACTCTGATGAACAGCGCCCTGCGCGAAGCTATACGGTCGACAGCCGGACACCCCGGACCTATCGGGGTGTTCGACTCCGGCTATGGCGGGCTCACCATCCTGCGCGAGATAAGGCGCGCGCTGCCCGACGCCGACTATATCTATCTCGGCGACAACGCGCGCGCTCCCTACGGCAGCCGCTCGTTCGAACTTGTCTATAAGTTCACGCTCGAGGCTGTCGAATATCTTTTCTCGCAGGGATGCCAGCTTGTCATTCTCGCCTGCAACACGGCTTCGGCAAAGGCTCTCCGCACAATACAGCAGAACGACCTCCCCATGCTCGACCCCGGGCGGCGCGTCCTCGGCGTGATACGTCCCACGGCTGAAAACGTGGGCAAGCTCTCGCGCAACGGGCATGTCGGTCTGTTCGGCACTCCCGGCACTGTGGCGTCGGGCTCTTACGACCTCGAGCTTGCCAAACTCCAGCCGCATCTCCGTCTGTCGAGCCACGCATGCCCCATGTGGGTGCCACTGGTCGAAAACCTCGAGGCTGAAGGTGAGGGAGCCGATTACTTCGTCCGCAAGGACATCGACGCTCTTTTCGCAGCCGACAAGGAGATAGACACCGTCATTCTCGGCTGCACGCATTATCCTCTCTTGCTCCGCAAAATCAGGCAATATCTTCCCGAAGGTACGGCGATTGTCAACCAGGGCGAGATTGTCGCCGAATCGCTCCTCGACTATCTTCGCCGCCATCCCGGGATGGACTGCCGCATAACGCGCGGCGGAACGGTAAGATACCTCACCACCGAGGAACCCGCCAAGTTTTCCTCGCTCGCCGCTGTATTCATGGGCGAGAATGCCGAAAGCCGGCGTATCACACTTCCGAACTTACTTTAAAATCAGCTATATGAAAATACTATACGCTGCCGTGGCGGCGGCTGTTTGTCTGTTGCCGTCGGCATGCTCTGTCGACGAGCCGGATGACGACGGTCCGACAGGCGGCGACGTACCCTCGGGCACGGAAGTTCCGGGGACCGACGTACCCGGCGCGAAACCGGACCCCGACGGTGATTTCCGCGGATTCTATGTCCTCAACGAGGGCGAAGGAGGCGAAGGAAACGCCTCGCTCGACTATTATAGCTATGCCAAAGGTACCTATACGTCTGATATTTACACGTCCGTCAATCCGGGAAAAGGCATACTCGGCGACCATGCCTGTGGCATTGCCGCGCACGGCGGATATGTCTATGTCCTCGTCGTCGGCAGCGACAGGATAGTTGTGCTTGATGAGGCGACAGCGGTGGTCAAGACCGAGATTGCCTTAAAATCGCCGCGTGCCATAGCTTTTGACAGCGGCTACGGC
Organism: Muribaculaceae bacterium; assembly: GCA_017937625.1. GTDB lineage: Bacteria > Bacteroidota > Bacteroidia > Bacteroidales > Muribaculaceae > CAG-873. Next base: position 12,987 of record JAGBDG010000071.1, read on the forward strand.
TATGTGACCTGCTCCGAGGAAGGCAAAGGATATGTCTGCCGTATCGACACGCGCGATTTCAGTCTGCACGGCAGCGTGCCCGTCGGCATAAAGCCGGAAGGTCTTGCCATCGCTGCCGGAAAACTGTATGTAGCGAACGCGGGAGATTATATGGACAAGGATTATGAGAATTATATCAGCGTTGTGGACTTAGCCACTTTCACGACGGCGGATTCTATAAGCGCACCGATAAATCTGAAGCACATCGCTTTCGACGCTTACGGCAGACTCTGGACAAGCTCGCGCGGAAACTATGTCGACAAGGCATCGCGCATTGCCGTGTATGAGTTCAAGGACGGCGCGGCGGTACAGGGCGAGGGCATCGACACTCCCGTGTCGGCAATGACAATCGTCGGCGACACATTGTATTATATAGGCACCTCCTACGACGACAAATGGCAGCCCGTCGTCGCCTATGGAACTGTAAGGCTCTCCGCATCGGGATATGAGGAGGGGGAGCCGTTCGTCAGCGATGGCAGCGAAAGCCGCATCGCGGCGCCATACGCTGTCGCTGTCAATCCGGACAACGGCGACATCATCGTCACTGACGCCGGCGACTACCGGACAGCCGGAAGGATATTCTGCTATGGTTCCGACGGCAAGCTGCAGTGGAGCAGCGCGGCGGGAGTCGTCCCCGGGCATGTGGTTTTCGTGGAATGAGCCTTGCATAAGGACATAAAAAAACTCCGCCGTTGAGCGGAGTTTTTTTATTGTTGGTTCGGGTTGTATTAGCCGTTGATGCGAACCATGGTAGCGATGAGGTCGAGCACTTTGTTGGAGTAGCCGATTTCGTTGTCGTACCA
>JAGBDG010000072.1 GCA_017937625.1 Muribaculaceae bacterium
ATACCGCCGTCGAGAATGCCCACGATGACTCCCTCGCCGCTGTAAGCTTTGGGCAGCGGCGCCGTGCCGGCGTGCATCTTGTCGAGACCGAGCCATTGACGGCTAAGGTCGATGCCGACATTGCTGGTGAATTCATCCATTTTAAGTTCTTCGGGAAGCGACACTGTCACGACGCCTTCGGTCGCGGCAAGCGATTCCGCTTTGCCGAGAGTAGTCTCGACGATGATGATATTTCCCGCACGGAGCGTCACTTCCGCGCCCGCAGCCTCAATACGCTCTACGGTGGCATCGTCGCTGACACGCATGAAAAGCGTCAGGGGCGTCTCATCGACATTTACTGCGGTTTTCGACTGGCTTAGCGGCATTTTGGCTATGCGCTCTGTTTCGGTCTTTTTGATTTTGTCAAGTTCGATTATATCGAAATGGTCAAAACGTGCTTGCCCGTAGCCGATAACCGGCAGAAGCAGCAGGAAAGGTAGAAACTTTTTCATTAAGAATATGTAAACAGAATTGGCTTATGACAACTGAAATCCGAATTGCAGCATGGATTTCACCGGCTACAATTCGGATTGCAAATTTACGCAAATTTATCAGAACGACATTGAAAGCAGTTGACAATTAACAAAAACTAACAATAAAAAGTGTCATTTTGTCAATCACTTACACTTATTTTTGTCGAAATAAACATCATTCCTGTTATCGGCTATATTTTTTCTGATATTCCGCCTGTTTTGCTTTCGCAAGGTCTTTCGCTTCCTTGAGCGTTGAGCCTGGGAAGCCCGCACGGTCGGGAATCAGCACACGCGTGCCGGGACGAATGGTATTCGGATTACTGATTTTATCGCGGTTGGCATCAAAAATGTACACCCAGAACTCCGATACACCGTAGTGTTTCTTGGCAAGACGGATAAGGCTGACCTCCACCGTGTCATAAACTTTCTTCGATTCCTGCTGTACGACTGGAGCGGGTTTTGAAGGTGAGGGGGCGACAGTCGGCTCGCTGACAGCAGTTTTATTCTCCGGTTTGGCTGTGACAGCTTCGTCTGTAGCGGAGTCGATATCCTCTACCCCCACTTCCTCGATTGCCACAGAGGCGGCAGTGTCGGCTACTGCGGTTTCTTCCGTGTCATCCTCGTAAAGGTCAGGGATAGGTACGGAATAGATAGCTGCGGCAAGACCTGCACCTACACACACAAGAACAATAAGGATACACCATATCCAGATGCTCTTGCCCCCGCGCGTTCTTGGTCTTTCGCTGCGAACGCGTTCTCTCGGCTTAGGTTCGCTTTCCTGTTCTTCCTCCTCATCATCGTCGGCAAAATGATAGACGGGACCGTCGACATCTTCGGTGATTTTTGCCGTCGGCGCAGATACTGGCTCTGGCTCTGCGACTGCCTCGGGTTGCAACTCAGGTTCCTGTGTTTCAACGACAGGCTCCGGGACTGACTCAACGACGGTCACAGGTTCTTCAATAACTTCCTCTACAACCTTTTCCGGCATCGTAGCGGGCTGTTGAACTTCGGCAGGCACAGGTTCTCCCGCTGCCTGTGTTTCGGCGGTATGGTCGGGCTCGTCCGGGAAATCCACTCCGTCGGCAAGCTCGACTGCCTCGAACATCTCGAAAGGCTTGTTTATCTCGCTGCGCAGATTCTCATCGGGAACAAATGCGAGCTTGCGGCGTCCCGAAGGGTCGTTGTCTGACAGGCGGAAAGTACCTATGTTCTTAACTGTAACACTCTCGCCGTTCTCGAGTGTATCCTCGATAGTGGCGAAAAAGGTGCGCAGGAAATGACGCGCCGTGTTGTTGTCGACTCCCGTCGCCTTGGCAAGACGGGTTATAAGCTGTGATAGTGTTATTGTATTGTTCATCGGGGAAGAAATTCAAAATCGTCGGCATCATTGCAGACAGGGAAATTTTTTCTGTAGTCGTCCTGCTTGCTGCGGCTTAGATCAGCGGTGATGAAAGGTGAGCCTTCCAGTTGCACGCCGACAGGCATTCCGCGACCGTCGAATATCTGGGCGAGTCCGTCGTAGTCACCGTAAGCATCCCTGCCGCCACGGTCGGCTCCCACGACACAGCATTGATTCTCGATGGCGCGTGCTATAAGAAGATGTGTCCACGCATATCCGCGTGCCTGAGGCCAGTTAGCCGGAACGAGCAGCATGTCGTACGAGTTTTTCCGGCAACGGCACCACACGGGGAAACGGAGGTCGTAGCAGACTATCATAGCGATGTTCCAGCCTCGGAAACGCACTACCGGTATCTGCTCGTCGCCGGGAGCGAAAATCTTCGACTCGGTGCTGAGCGAGAACAGATGTCGCTTGTCGTAGAAAGTCTCGTCGCCGTTAGGTTCAATGAAAAAGGCACGGTTGTAGAGATGCGGAGGCGTAATGGCAAGATAAGATCCTGCGATAGCGACAGAATGACGCGATGCGAGAGTCTTGATGAAGTCTATCGTTTCCTGGCTGTTGCGTTCGGCAAGATCGCGCATCACCGCTTCGTCGTCGGAGAAGCCCGTCGAGAACAGTTCGGGAAGGACAACGATGTCGGTGTCCTCGGGAAGCCGTGTGAACGCATTGCCGACAGCATCCAGATTCGCTTTCTTGTTAGCCCAATCTATGGCGAGCGGAAGTACGGCTACACGTAAGATGTCGTTGTATCTGTTCATTCGGTCGTGAATTTAGCCGGATATTTGCCTTTGAAAGGCTTGTAGTACTCTTTTACAGCCCGCATGTCGGCATCTATGTCGCCGGTAGGCACAAAAGTGCGCTCGATGATGACTTTCTTCAGCGAATAGTCAATCACTCCGAGCACTATCGGGACGCCTGCATTGAGCGCTATATGCAAAAAACCGGTATGCCACACGGCGTTACGGCTGCGCGTACCCTCGGGAGTTATGGCAAGGGCGAGACGGTCGGCGTTACGGAATTTCTCGGTTACAATCTCAGTCAGCGGGCGTTCCAATGATTTTCGGCGTGGCACGGCTATGCCGCCAATCGAACGGAAAAATGCTCCGAGAGGCCAGAAGAACCATGTATCTTTCATCAGAAAGCCTGCCTTACGCCCGACGGAGGCGTAGGCAAGTTTTCCGACAATAAAGTCCCAGTTGCTCGTGTGTGGAGCAACGCAGATGATACATTTGGGATAGTCCGGAACGCTTATGTCGACGCTCCAGCCAAAAAGTTTCAGCAGAAAACCTGAAAAGCCCGCCATCAGTTCAGGGCTTCCTTGATTGCGTCACGTGCTGACTGAGGCACCGATGCGTTCATTTTTTTAACAATTTCATCCACACCTGTTGAAAAATCGGAGCGGAGCTTTCCGTAAGCCTGCTTGTAGAAGCTGCGGCGTGCCTTATTGTAGTCGGCAAGCGTTTCGAACTGCGAAGGTGTACGGTCGAAGCCTACACCGACATGACCGATAGTGCGGATCTGCAGACGGGCTGAATCGAGCACTACATCGCGGACTGCGTCTGCACCGATTTCAGGGAATGTCTCGCATGCCTGAATCATTTCCAATGCGAGTGCGCCGCAAGTGTTGCGGATAGATTTTTTGAGTTCTCTTTTGTTTGCCATAATGTTTCGTTTATGTGGTTATTGAAATGACAGTAACATTTTTTTCAGAGCCGGCAGTGTCGGCGGGAGCACGGCTGGATGACGGCGCACGGTCATGAAGTTGGAAAGCTGATGGGGCATTTCCAGAGCGCTGCCGGTAATGCGCGTCATGGTATCAAGCTGTTTCGCGGGATGACCGGTGGCGAACACGACTTTCGGAACACCTGTATCACCGTTCTCCTTGGCGGCGACGTATGCGACTGCTCCGTGGGGGTCGAGAGCATAACCGGCGGTATGGTAAAGTTCGCGTATTGCCGACGCTATCTTCTCGTCGCTCACCGGAGCGGCGGCGAGCACGTCGCGACGAAGCGCATCTATATTGCCATCGTAGAGATAAGCAAGCCTCGGAAATCCGGACGGCACACTCATGTCCATCGACGGAGCAAGCGTTCTGACGGGCTTGGGGCGTGTTGCAGGCATATTCCCTGAAAGACAGGCAGCCAACTGGTTGTTAGCGTTGACGGCTGCTATCAGTCCGCCCGCGGGAAGACCCGTCTTGAGAGCCATTGCCGCTGCCACCACATTGCTAAGGTTGCCCGACGGAATGGAATAAATGGTCTTTTCGGCGTCCCGCACACCCGCTGCCACAAGGCGCGAATATCCATATAGCGCGAAAGTCACCTGCGGAATGAGTCGGGCGATGTTTATGGAATTGGCTCCGGTAAGGTTGTACTGCGCAAGCGAAGGATCGGCGATTGCCGACTGTACGAGGCGCTTGCAGTCCTCGACGGAACCCGCGACTTCTATCGGATGTATGTTCTCTCCGAGTGCCGTAATCTGCGAGGTCTGCGTCTTGGAGAGCTGACCGCGCGGATAGAGGACGCTGACGCTGATGCCTTCGAGCTTGAAAAGACCGTTCGCGGCAGCTGCTCCGGTGTTGCCGGTCGTTGCCACAAGCACGTTCCGGCGGCGCGATGCCTTGCCGTCGAGATGACGCATAAGGCGAGCCATGAAGCGTGCGCCGAAATCCTTGAAAGTAAGAGTCGGTCCGTTGAAAAGTTCGAGCACATATATATTGTCTTCAAGGCGCTTCAGCGGAACCTCGAATGAGAACGACAGGTCAGTTATGTTTTTCAGTTCGGCAGAAGGCACATCGTCGCCGAGAAAACTGCTCGCCACGACGTACGCTATCTCACGCAGGTTCATCGAACCTATGTTCCTGAAGAAAGCCTGCGGAATTACGGGTATGCGTTCAGGCATGAACATGCCTCCGTCCGATGCTACGCACCTGTTGACTGCCTCGTCGAGACCGACGGGTGCGGAACCTAAATTTGTACTTATGAATTTCATCTGACTTTAGAACGGATAGCGGGCGGTTCTGTTGCGCCGCATTGAACTAAATATTCTAAAATAACGAGAGCTGAGCGTCGCTGTCCGGCTTGCGAGGCTTACGCGGCGGCTCCTGATAGCCGAAAGCAGAGTCGTCATGCAGGGGAACCGGACCGGGACCCGGCTCGGCTACAAACCACGAGGGACACTCGAAATCGTTTTCAAGATCCGCCATCTCGTTGAAAATATCGCTTGCTGTCTCGCCCGGCTGCTCGCCGGCATTTTTTTCCGTCAGAGGAGCCGGTGCTTCGGCACCCGGAGCAGGAGCGAAAAGGCTGCTGTCGTTTTCCTCTATACGGCGGCGCAGCTGTTCGTTGTCCTCTCGTAAGCGCCGGTTGGCGTTTTTAAGCTTTTCTATGCGTTCGTCACGCTTCTGTATCAGGGTCTCCACTTCGCCAAGCTGCTCGCTGAATTTATCGAATTCGGCTAAATTCTTCTCGGCTTCCGCAAGTTTGCTTTCTGCGGCAGCCCTCGCCTCACGCTCGGAATTGAACTTCTCCTGCAGGTCGTTGAACATTGTCTGCGACATTTCCTGCTGGGTTCGGAGGTCGGATATTGCCTGGTTAAGCTCGTCGACGCGCTTCTCTGCCTCAGGGTCACGGACAGGTTCCGTAGCTGTACCGGCAGCAGAGAGTTGCGCCCGAAGACTGTCGATTGTCGCGTTCAGCTCGTCAATCACTCCCGGCTGCACGTCGGCGACTTTGAGTTTGTTGATGAGGCTCTTGTTCTCGAGTTCGAACTGCTCTCTTTCGGCTTCCGCTGTGGCAAGTTTCCCCTCAAGGTCGTTGACACGGTCCGACAGGGCGCGACGCCGGCGGTCGGCGCTCAGCTGCGACTCGCGCAGCGATGCGCGCTGCTGCTCAAGCTGAGCCATCTCGGTGCGGAGTCTCTCAGCTTCCATGCTGGAAGTTTCCACCGCAGCCTGCAGCTTTTTCTCGGCATACTGCTCGGCAAGAACCATCAGGCTGTTAAGATAATCATTGGTCGATTTGTCGAGCGCTTCGAGAAGCAACCTGCGCTGTACCGCAGGGTCTACGCTGCGGGCTATAAAATCAGGCAGAGACTTGTTGAAAATCTCTACCACACCTTCGAAGATTCGCGACTTCATGTCCGGATCTATCTCCGGAAGTGTCGGAACTTCTATGAGCCCGGCGGCCCGTTCCTCCGTGGATATGGCAGACGGCGCTTCAGTACCTATGGCCACTTCCTCGTTTTCGTCAAGAAAATCATCGGAATTATCTGAGCCGAAGCCCAAAGCTCGACTTATTTTACTGATAAAACTCATCTGTTATCTTCGTTTTCAGTGTTTTCTTTATTATCATATTCCGGCTTTACCACAATTCCGAGTCCCGACCGTCCGTTGACGGCGATGGATAACGGTAAGGCAAAGCGCACTATTCTGACTGTATCGTCCTCATATTCGGCGGGAAGCGCATCGAGATAGTCGCTGTCGTAGAATCCGTTGCCGCCGGCAGCATCTACCGTGAAGTATGCGACACCGAAACTCGTTAAGTTCTGGAAGAAGTGCGTGCCCTGACTCGGTTCCACCCTATAAGTGCCAACGGCAGCCTCCACTATAAGCCGCGCCGAGGAAATGTCGGTCCAGCGGACCGGTATTCCGAGCGAGGGGTCGGACGAACCCCAGCGTCCCGGACCTATAAGAACATAGCCTCTGCCGGCAGCGGTGAGTTCGGAGTTTATTCTCGCTATTTGCATAGCTGTTGCGGGATTCCTGAGAGAATCGAAACACGACGGGCGGACATAGACAACCGTGTCGACACCTTCTATCATGCCGTTGCCAAGAGCCGTATTGGTGCGGAGAATAAGTTCTTCGTCAGGTCGCTCGAGCACATTGTCAGCTATGAGATTCTTCTTGTCGATGATAGGACGTATCTGCAGCCAGTAGATATGGGCAAGCGCACCGTTTTCGCTCGGTTTTTCGTTAATAATGCCAGCAAATTCTATTTCAACCGGCCGCTGCATCGCCGTCTGTCCCTGGCTGAGCATAAAATCGAGAGCTTCGGGAAGAGGCACCACGCGGTCACGCAGGATGTTGGCGAATGTCACGACACGCCGCCCCTTGCCGTCCTCGTAGTCCTTGAGAAAATCGTTCTGCCAGTCATAGGTAGAGACCATGTATCTCAGAGCGCCCGTATCTGCGAAATCCTGTACGTTCTTGCGCACAAGATTGGCTCCCTCGTCGAGCGTCACGCTGAAAGCGGCGGGATCGTCGGAACTTGTGCCGCTGAGTGCGAAAAGTTTCGTCTGGGTGTCGCGCAAGGCAAGCTCCGTCGTCGAGGTCTGCAGCGCCTTGTCGGCATGAAGCGGCGAGAAACGCAGTCCGCGACCGCCGTCGACAATGTATTTGCCAAGACCGACGGCAATTTCAACCACGCCGTCCTCGGCTTTCTCGTCGCCGAGCGGATAGTAGTTGAGCGAGCGACCTACGCCGGAGAACGAGGGGAAGTAAAATCCGTTATGGGTCTCGCCCACGACTTCCTGTATGATCACAGCCATCTTCTCCTGGTCGATGACGTTGCTCGTCGCCGTCATGTAAGTCTTGCTGGCGGCATAGAAGACCGAGGCATAGACACCCTTGATGGCATCTTCGAGCCACTTGAGGCGCACTTCCGGATTATCGCTGAAGGGCACCATATAGGTAGCGTAGATGCCGGCGAAAGGCTGGTAGTGCGAGTCCTCGAGAAGACTCGAGCTGCGCACGGCGAACGGACGTTCGACAACCTCGAAAAGAGCGAGGAAGTCGTCGCGCAGCCTCTGCGGCAGTTCCGAGGCAAGGAATGCCTCGAGAATTGTATTGTCATCGGCATCGCTCAGAGCGAGCGGGTAGAGCCTGTTGCTGCTCATGAACTCGTCGAAGATGTCGGTACACAGCACAACCGTGCGCGGTATCGATATGGTGATGCCTCCGAAGTTATCACATATAGGATTCTTCTTTATAATCGAATCGATGAAAGCAAGACCGCGCCCTTTGCCGCCGAGACTGCCCTGCCCTATCCTGGCAAAATTCGAATAGTGGTCGAAACGGTCTTTTTGGAAAACGGCGACGACGCCTCGGTTCTTCATCTTCCTGTACTTCACTATCAGGTCGAAGAACAGCTGCTTGACAGCGGGAGCCTCGTCGATAGACGTGAAATGGTGCATCTTCACCACGTCGGCTATCGGGAACAGCGCTCGCGAATAGAGCCAGCGCGATATGTCGTTATGCGACGCGTGATAGAGAAGCGAGTCGGCAGGAATGTCGAAAATGTTCACCTGCAGATCCTTGAGGTTGCGGATGGTCATTATCGGACTTTTGTCGGCGGGGCGACGTATCACAAAATCGCCGAAACCGAAATTCGTCATTATCGCCTCGCCTATATCTACGGGCAGCTTCTTGCTGTTCTTGTCTATGAAGACACCGCCGAACTCGCTTACGCGCATCCGGTTCGAAGTCTCGGACGACTCTATGATAATAGGCAGATACGGATCCTGCGAGCGGAGCCATTTGGCGAGGCTTATGCCGGCGAGACGGTCCTTGTGACCTTCGCGGGCAAACGACACATCACTGATGACTCCGAGCATGTTGTGCCCGTACCGGCGATAAAGTTCCTGAGCCTCTTCGTAGGTACGTGCGAGCATCACCTTTGGACGTCCGCGCATACGGAGCATCTGTTCGTGCTGGTTGAGAGCCTCGGTCGAGAAAAGCATCGACTGCTTGAGCAGGAACTTATAGATATGCGGAAGCACAGACGAGTAGAAGCGCACAGAGTCCTCTGCAAGCATTATCATCTGAACGCCGACATTCGTTATGTCGTCGGCGTTGAGTTTGTCTTCAAGAAGCTTGATGATGGCGAGAAGAAGATCCATATTGCCCAGCCAGCTGAACACATAGTCGACGTTCGACAGGTCTTCAAGAGCTATACGGCGTGAAACTTCCTTACTGAAAGGAGTAAGTACAACAATAGGGACTGTCGGAAAATCAGCCTTAATGAGTCCGGCTCCCTCGAAAGTCTCGCTGAGGTCGCTGCCCGGCATCGCTATCACAAGGTCAAAAGGCTTGATGTGCATCATTTCCAGTGCCTCTGGCATCGTGGATACTCGCGTCACACGCGGAGGTGAAGAAAGGTTGAGAGCGACGTATTCGTTGTAAAGCTGCTCCTCGACGCGACCGTCCTCTTCCATCATAAACGCGTCGTAGGGCGACGCTATGAGGAGCACGTTGAATACACGGTGCTGCATAAGCGCCTGAAAGGATGTGTCTTTCAGGAACATACGACTAAGAGCTTCCTCGTTCATTTTTGTTGCTTACTTTTCTTTAGCAAATTTAGCTAAATATTTTCATAGCTCACAACAAAAACTGCCAAATTTTGCGGAATGTGTTTTTTAATGTAAATTTGCGGGCAAAAATCAGATATGATACAGGTAGACAAAAACACATGTCCGCACAACCACGTTTGTCCGCTCATTAAATTATGCCCCGTCGGAGCGATATCGCAGGATTCCGACGGCTATCCGGTTATTGACTACAGCCTCTGCATCGAATGCGGGAAATGCGTCAGAAGCTGTCCGAAAAAAGCAATGAGACAGATATGATACAGATACTTTTGGACTCCGGTTCCGAATACAGCCGTGCCGAACTTGCACAGATGGCAATCGAGGCAGGCTACGAATGGCTCATTATGCCCGACGACAGCCCCGAGCGTCTGCGCGACGAGCTGCCCGACATATCCGCTCTGTGCCGAGAGGCAGGAGTGATTCTTACCATCGCCGACAACGTTGCGGCATGCCGTGAGTATGGTCTTCACGGCGTTTTCCTTCACAAAGGAGCCGACCCGGCAGCAGTCCGCAACGACCTCGGAGCTGAAGCGATTATCGGCGCCGAAATAGCCTCGGCTGCCACGGCAACCGCGCTCGCACGCGCCGATATAGACTATTTCGCTCTCACGCCGTCGGATGCTGCTGTCATAGCGGAAGCTCGCAAAGCGGGTGTAGACAAACACTTCGTAGCCATCACCGACAACAAAGAAACTACGGAAACGCTCCTTGCCGAAGGATTCTCCGGCTTCATAATACCCGCCGCCGGCTGCCTGACATTGTAGAATCCAGACCATGGCAAAAGAGCTGTCGAAAACCTTATGGCGCACACTGTTGCCTATCGCTCTCAGCGCGGGCGTGGCGGTGTGGCTCTTCAAGAAGGACATCGACATGGAAACGTTGCGGTCAATACGGCTCGACGGACGTGTCATTGCCGGGCTCTTGCTCGCACTATTTTTCGCCTTCGGACGCGATTTCGGGCTTTCCTGGAGGTTTCACACCATAGCAGATGGAGCGCTATCGTGGAAACGGTCGTTCCGCACCGACCTGATGTGCGCCTTCACATCGGCAATCACCCCCTCGGTCGTAGGAGGCAGCGCCCTCGCCATTTTCTATCTCAACCGTGAAGGCATCAAGCTCGGACGCGCCACTACCCTCACGCTCACTACACTTTTCCTCGACGAGCTTTTCTTCGTCGTCTTTTGTCCCCTGATAATACTCATCATACCATCCGACGACCTCTTCGGCAATGAGGCGGCGCTTTCGGAAGGGCGGGCGATGCTACTCGGCGGAGTCCGGCTGGTTTTCTGGCTTGTCTATACAGGAATCGTAATATGGACGGCGATACTCTATCTCGCCATAATCGGAAAACCTGAAATGATGGAGCGGCTGCTCAAACGTATCGGAGCATTCAGAATCATGCGCCGTTTCAGAGCTAAAATCGACGGTCTTGCCGACAATATGCTCGCGACATCACAATGGGTAAAGGCTCAAGACCGCGGCTGGTGGATACGAGTCCTCAGCGGTACCGTAGTATCGTGGTTCTCAAGATATTTTGTCGTCAATGTGCTCTTCTGGGCTTTCATTCCCTCGTCGTCACAGCTGCTTGTCTTCGGCAGGCAGTTCGTGGTATGGGTGGTGTTGATGGTCAGCCCCACGCCCGGCGGCAGCGGTATCAGCGAATGGCTTTTCGCCACCTATTACGGCGACCTCATCGGAGCGACCGCTATGGCGGCGATTCTGGCGCTTATCTGGCGCTTTTTCAGCTATTATATCTATCTCGTCATCGGAATTGCCCTGTTGCCTGCATACTTCGGCGAACACGCCCGGCGCAGGGCTGAAAACTCAAAATAAACTATGAAACGACTTCATGTACTGACAGTAACCGGAATTATTTCGCTCATTCTTTCCATTTGCAACATGGCGTCGGAAAGAGCTTTTGTCATCCCTGTCGAAACAGAAATCGACCTCGGAGCCGCTCACCATTTCCGCACGGCAATGGAGGAAGCACGAACGAACGGCGCCGACATAATAATCGTAAAACTCAATACATACGGAGGTGCGCTCGACGCAGCCGACTCGATACGCACGTCGCTTATGCGCTGCCCGATTCCGACAGCGGCATTCGTCGACCTTAACGCCGCGTCGGCAGGAGCGCTGATAGCCCTTGCCTGCGACAGCGTGTTCATGGCACCAGGCTCAAGCATGGGTTCTGCAACCGTAGTCAACGGTTCGGGCGAGCCCATGCCGCAGAAATACCAGTCGTACATGAGCACGATGATGCGCGCGACAGCCGAGCATCACGGGCGTAAGATTGTCGGCGACAGCACCGTGTGGCGCCGCAACCCCGCGATTGCCGAAGCCATGGTAAACCCTGACGTTTCGGTATCGCTGACATCGCAGCAGGCTGTGGACGATGGATTTGCCGACGGCATCGCCACCGACATTCCCGAAGTACTCGAGGCACTCGGCATGCCCGACGCGGAGATTACGACTTACCGCAGCTCGCTGACCGACGACCTTTTAGGTTTTCTCTCCGGAGCGGGAATCCGCGCCATCCTTGTCATGCTCATTCTCGGCGGCATCTATATGGAGATGCACACTCCCGGTCTCGGCTTTGCGGCAGCTGTGGCTGTCGTGGCATCGGTGCTCTACTTCCTGCCCATGCTTGTCGCCGGCTCAATGCCCTTCTGGGTACCTGCGGCTTTCATTATCGGTGTCATACTCATAGCTCTCGAGGTTTTCGTCATACCCGGCTTCGGTGTATGCGGCATAACGGGCATGATAGCCGTCGCGGTTGCGCTCATCGGTGCCATGACAAGTTCCGACTCTATCACCGGCTTCGATCTCGGTGCGCTCGGCAAAGCGCTCGCAGTATTCTTTGCCGGACTGATTGCCGCGACGGGAGTCGTATGGTGGCTCACCTCGATTCACGGACCCAAATGCTTCCGCCGCCATTCCGAGCTCATGACCGAGCTGAAAGTCTCCGACGGCTTTATCGGCGTGGACATGTCGCCACGAAAATATATCGGACAGGAAGCTGTGGCGGCAACCGACATGCGCCCCGCAGGAAAGATTAAAATCGGCGAACATGTCTTCGACGCTGTCTCCACCGGCGACTACATCGCAAGAGGACACAAAGTGAGAGTCGTAAGATATGAAAACGCCCAGCTATACGTAACAGAAATATGACATCAAAATTCATCGGCATCATTCCGGCACGATATGCCTCGTCGCGCTTTCCGGGCAAACCCCTCGCCGACCTCGGAGGCAAGACCATGATTGAACGTGTCTATACCCGCGTATCCTCTGTAATGGACAACGTGGCGGTAGCTACCGACGACGAACGAATCTTCAAGGCGGTGGAAGCTTTCGGCGGACGTGCCGTCATGACATCGCCCGACCACCGCAGCGGCACAGACCGATGCCGCGAGGCGGTACGCATACTCGGCAATGACGCCGACGTGGTAATCAACATCCAGGGCGACGAGCCGTTCATCGCTCCGTCACAGCTGCGCTCGCTGATGGATAGTTTCAGCGACCAGGAAGTGGAAATCGCATCCCTCGCCCGACCATTCGACCCTGCACGCGGATTCGAGGCGCTTGCCGACCCGAACACACCGAAAGTTGTGTTGGACAACAGGATGAACGCCGTCTATTTCTCGCGTTCGGTGATTCCTTACGTGCGCAGCTATCCCCACGACGAATGGGCGCAGCACGCAGCCTATTACACCCATGTCGGACTTTACGGCTACCGCCGCAAGACCCTTGAGCTCCTCGGCTCTCTGCCGCAAAGCAGCCTCGAGCTCGCCGAGTCGCTCGAGCAGCTGCGCTGGCTGCAGGCTGGATACAAAATACGCATGTCGCTAACTGATGAACCCACAATAGGCATCGACACGCCTGCAGACCTTGAGGCAGCGCGCCTTTTGCTTGCCGACACCGAACTATGAGCCCTGACCGCACGACTCCGCCGGAGGTAAGAGCCTTTGACAATCTGGTCATGCCGCCCGAACAGACTGAAATCCTCTCGAACGGCATGACTTTGCACCTGCTCAGAGGCGGAGACCAACCAGTATGCTCGCTCGACGTGCTGTTCGAGGGCGGCATTGCCGAGCTGACAGAGGCAAGAGCCCGCATGACAATCTCGCAAATGACCGAGCGCTCTGTCGCGCATTCAGCCGAAGAGCTTTCGGAGATAACGGATTTCAACGGCGCGCGACTGTCGGGCAAAGCGACATCACACCACTCCATGCTTCAGCTTTTCGCGCTCACGCACCGTTTCGCCGACATGTTGCCGCTTGTAGGCGAGATGTTGACAGCTCCGGCATTCGACAGCGACAGGCTCGAAGTGGCTGTGGCACGTGCCGTAAGCGACCTGCAGACTTCACGTCTCGACCCGTCGACACTCGCATGGGAAGCGATGCAGCCTCTCGTCTGGGGCATGGACAACCCTCTGGCGCGCAAGGTTGAAGAGAAGGATTATACATCGCTCGACACCACAGTTCTCGCCGACACACACCGCCGCCTCGTCTGCCCGCGACGTACACATGTTTTTCTTGCCGGACAATTCACCGACGACATAGCCGACGCCGTACGGAACATGCTTGAGTCCGTCCCCTCCAAATCCGACGGAACCGATATCATTCTTACGCCTGCCGCGCCGGCATCCGGAGGGACAAAAGTGGCAGTTCCTTTCGAAAACAGTCTTCAGAGCGCCATTTCACTCACTATTCCTTCTATTCCGCGCTCGCATCCCGACTATATTCCTCTCCGACTCACCGTAATGGCACTCGGGGGATATTTCGGCTCGCGCCTCATGACCAATATCCGTGAAGAAAAAGGGCTCACTTACGGTATCAACGCATCGCTCATGGGCGAGCTTCAGGGCAGCTATGTCAGCATCACTGCAAAATGCGACAAGAACAACACCGACATCGTTCTTGCCGAGACCGAAGCCGAGATTCGGCGACTTGTCTCGGAACCGCCTTGCGGAGAAGAACTTGAACGTATGCGCATCTATGCCGCGACAAGCCTTGCAAAAACGCTCGACACTCCGCAGAGCATGATGCAGTACTATCAGAACATGATATGCACCGGCACCCCGCACGACTATTTCACCCGTCAGTTCAAGTGTATAAACGCCCTAACGCCCGACATGATAGCACGAATTGCCGCCGAATATCTCCGACCCGACTCAATTATCACCGTCGTAGCGGGAAATAAAGGTAATCTATAAGGTGATTTCTAACTATTTTTATACTAAATATCTTCGCGTTCTTGTCGTTTTTGACTAATTTTGTATGCAGATTCGGTGGCGGTTGTCTGCCGGACAGTTCCTTTACGACATATATCATACCCAAATACGCTTTATGAAGCTCACACTCAATATCAATTACCGCACCAACTGGGGTGAATCGGTCTATATCACCGGTGACATTCCTGCTCTCGGCAGCGGAGATTATGCCAAGGCACCTAAACTCACCGTGAAAGGCTCTTCCGACTGGTCGGTAAGCCTCGAGATTCCCAAATCTGTCAAAGAATTCAGCTACCGCTATTTTGTCCGCGACGAAGAAGGTCGTGTCAAAAACGAATGGGGACATTCAAACAAACTTAATGTCGGCAAAGCTGACAGCATCACAATATACGACCGCTGGCAGGACCAGCCTTTCGACAAACCGTATTACTCGTCGGCATTCATCGACTGCATCTGCGGACACGACAACCGTCAGCCTGCCGTATTGCCCGCCAAAGGAATGCTGACTTTCGGAGTCTCGGCTCCTATGGTGAGCGCCGACCGCTATGTAGCCGTATCCGGCGAAGGCGAAGCGCTCGGCAACTGGGATCCCGCAAAGGCCGTCCGCATGAGCGATGCCGAATTCCCGCTCTGGAAAGCCAACGTAGCAGCCAATGGCGTCGGCGCCGGCACTCAGTACAAATTTCTTCTCATCGATGCCGAAAGCGGAAATGTGGTTGCGTGGGAAGGCGGCGAGAACCGTCGCGTCGGTGTCACTCCCGACCCGAACGCTGCTACGGTGATAACCGGCATGCGCTTCATAAACACCCTCGACCTCTGGAAAGGCGCCGGTACGGCAATACCGGTATTCTCCATCCGAAGCGAGGAAGACTTCGGCGTGGGCGACTTCATGGATATCATCAAACTCGTCGACTGGGCTGTTACAACAGGACAGAAATTCATTCAGCTCCTGCCCATCAACGACACAACGATGACGCATACCTGGACTGATTCCTACCCGTATAACGCCAACAGCACCTTTGCTCTACACCCCATGTACATGCGGCTGAGCGAACTCGGCACGCTGAAAGACAAAAAACGTCAGACATACTACGACGCGCTTGCGAAAGAGCTCAACGCGCTTCCCGCTGTCGACTACGAGCGCGTCAACGAAGGCAAGATTTCTTTCGCCCGCGAGATTTTCGCCCAGGAAGGTAAAAAGACCCTCGGGAGCGCCGACTTCAAGGCTTTCGTCGAGAAAAACCGCAGCTGGCTTGAACCCTATGCCGCATATTGCACTCTCCGTGACCTCTTCGGCTCAGCCGATTTCGGAAAGTGGGGCGAGTACCGTCACTACAGTCCGGAAGTTCTCGCCACTGTCCTCAAGGAATATCCCGAAGACATCAGCTTCGCCGAATATGTTCAGTACCACCTCGACCGTCAGATGCGCAAAGCCCATCTGTATGCCAATTCAAAGGGAGTAGCGCTCAAGGGCGACATTCCTATCGGCATCTCCCGCACAAGCGTCGACGCCTGGGTATATCCCGAACTCTTCTACCTCGACAGCCAGGCGGGCGCCCCGCCGGATGACTTTTCTGTTCTAGGACAGAACTGGGGCTTACCGACCTACAACTGGGAAGTCATGAACCGCGACGGATTCGCCTGGTGGAAAGCCCGTTTCCGCAAGATGGCTGAATATTTCGACGCATATCGCATCGACCATATACTCGGATTCTTCCGCATCTGGCAGATTCCTATGGACGCCATACATGGCCTGCTCGGATACTTCAATCCCGCCCTGCCATACACTCCTGACGAGATGCGCTACAGTTACGACTTTTGGATCGATACCGACAAACATGTCCGTCCGTACATCATGGAGAGTTTTCTCGAAGATTTCTTCGGTCCGTACGCTTCGGATGCACGCAAGGAATTCCTCAAAAAACTCGGCGGAGGTCGTTTCTGTCTCAAGCCACAGTTCGACACACAGCGCAAGATTGCCGACTACTTCGCCAGTCAGCCCAAAAACGAGAAAAACCAGCGTCTTTGCGACGGTCTTCTCGGACTTGTCGAGCAGGTTCTCTTTATCGAGGACCGCGAGCAGCCCGGCAAATACCATCCGCGTATCTCGGCGCAGTTCACATACACTTACCGCTCGCTGAACGACTACGAGCGCTGGTGCTTCGACCGCCTGTACAACGATTTCTTCTACCACCGGCACAACGACTACTGGTACGGCAAAGCGATGTGGAAACTTCCTCCACTCATCGACAGCACCGACATGCTCGTGTGCGCCGAGGATCTCGGCATGATACCGGCATGTGTCCCCGCAGTCCTCGACAAGCTCGAGATTCTGTCACTCGAAATCCAGCGTATGCCCAAGGACCCGAACGAGGCTTTCGGAAACACCTGGAACTACCCGTATTTCTCAGTATGCACAACCTCGACACACGACATGCCCGGCATCCGCAGCTGGTGGGAAGAGAACCGCGCCATATCGCAGCGCTACTTCAATGAAGTGCTCCACGAACAGGGCGCAGCGCCCTACTTCGCCGAACCGTGGATATGCGACCGGATCGTCGACATG
>JAGBDG010000073.1 GCA_017937625.1 Muribaculaceae bacterium
ATCGAGTACCCCGGCGGCTTCAAGCACAACAAGCATCGGGGGCTGATGGCGGCGCTCATTGCGAAGGTTGCGGAGAGGTATGAGTAATGAAAGAAAACGGAAGGACTTGTTCGACCAGTGGGTAGAAAACGGTGAGATCGACAACAATCTCGCCATCATCCAGTCCCTGTCTATGCAGGGCAAGTCGATGGGCGAGATTGCTGAAGTTTTCGATATTACCCGGAAGACACTGCAAAATCTCCAAAACAAACACCCCGCCTTGGCGAAGGCGATCAAAATGGGTCGTCTTTCTGTTGTGGCTATGTGCCAGAACAAATTGATGGAGCGGGTGTCCGGCGGTGATACCACGGCAATTATTTATGCGCTGAAGGTGTACGGTGGCGAATTCTTCAACGACCGTAAGACTGTTGAGGCTAAGATCACCGGCACACCTGTTTCTGTCCAGCCGCAAGTCCAGATTTACCTGCCCGAAAAAGACACGGAGGCTGGTGAGTATGGCGAGAAAAAAGAAGACTGAAACGCAGGCAGAAAAGCCTATTGAAATCCGCCCGCAGAAAGGCAAGCAGGAATTGTTTCTTCGATCTCCCGCTGACATCTGCATTTACGGCGGCGCGGCTGGCGGCGGTAAGACCTTTGCCTTGCTCCTCGAATGTTTGAGACACATTGACAACAAACGGTTTGAGGCGGTCATCTTCCGGCAGTCCAGACCGCAGATTATGAGTGCTGGTGGTTTGTACGCCACGAGCCAAGAGATCTACCCGTATCTGGGTGCCACAAGCGTTCTCACTCCGAATGTGCAATGGCGGTTCCAGTCCGGGGCGAAGATCACCTTCGCTCATATGTTCTACGAGAAAGAGAAGTACAACTGGCAAGGCGCGCAGATCCCGCTTCTGATCTTCGATGAGCTCACCCATTTCACGGAGAGCCAGTTCTTCTATATGTTTTCCCGTAACCGCTCGACCTGCGGCGTAAAGCCGTACATCCGAGCGACCTGCAACCCCGACGGTGAAAGCTGGGTGGCAAAGTTCATCGACTGGTGGATTGACCCCGAAACCGGCTACGCTGACGAGAGCAGGTGTGGTAAAATCCGATATTTTGTCCGGCGCAACAACATCATCCATTGGGCTGACAGCAGAGAGGAACTGTATGAGAAGTTCAACCTCTACGCTCCCGAAGATCGGGAGGATGTCAAGTCCGTCACGTTCATCAGCGCGAAGCTGACAGACAACGCTGCGATGATGGAACACGACCCCGGATATATGGGTGCTCTGAGAGCAATGTCCGAGTTCGACCAAGAACAGCTCCTGAATGGTAACTGGAAGATTAGACGATCTGCCGGTCACTACTTCAAACGCTCCAAGGTCGGTCAGATGTTCCGATCCACTCCCACGGATGTGGTCAAGTGGGTCAGAGCATGGGACTTGGCTGCCACCGCTCCCGAAGCACTCGACGAATCCGATGGTGCCCCGCAAGCCCTTCGGAGAAACAAACGCAGCGACGACAGCGCCTACACCGCCGGTGTTCTACTCGGCAAGCGGCGCAACGGTCGTATTTTCGTAGCGGATGTGATAAACGTCCGCGAAAACGGCGCAGACGTGCGCCAACTGATTCAGAATACAGCAGCGAGCGACAACGCTCTCTACGGCAACGTAACCGTCAGACTTCCGCAGGACCCCGGGCAAGCTGGTAAAGACCAAGCCCAGAGCTTCGTGCGGATGCTTGGCGGTTATTCTGTTACTACGTCCCTCGAAAGCGGTGACAAGGTGACAAGAGCCGAGCCGTTCTCCTCTCAATGGCTTGCTGGCAATGTGGATGTGAAGATAGCTGACTGGAATGATGATTACTTCCGGCAGTTAGAGAACTTCCCCGTCGGCAAGCTGAAGGACATGGTTGACGCTTCTGCGAACGCATACTTGGAATTAGAACAGGGCAAGCCAGACTTCGGCTTCTCCTTTGGCTGAGGTGCAGAATGAGACTATTTAACATCGAAATCACGAGACGAAAAGTGCGAGACGAGTATATGGGCTCTGCTCGTGACAGCTTCGTTTCGAGATGGGCGCGACCGCCCTCTATGAACACAGCCGAATGGCTGCAAATGTTCAATAAGAGCCCCAGACTGGCGGTTGTTGACCGCATCGCAAGTGACCTTGCAAACATCGGTGGTAAGCTCCTGCGCGTCAATGAAGACGGGTCGGAAACCGAGATCACGCAGCACCGTTTCCTCGACTTCATGGCTCAGCCCAACCCGCTCTACGAGATGACGAGCTCCGCAATGTGGAGGCTGCACGAGATCTACCTTTTGCTGGTCGGCGAAAGTTTCTTCCTGATCGAGCGGGACGAACTCGACAGACCTATCGAACTGTGGGTCGTCCCTCCGCATTGGGTGAAAATGACACCGTACCTCGGCAGTCCGTCCTACACGATCACGTCCCCCGGCGGTCTCACAATGACCGTGCCGGTTGATGATATGTTCGTGATGAAAAGCCTCAACCCGCTCGACCCGTTCATGCGCGGTCTGGGCATCGCCGAGAGTATCGCCGATGAGGTTGAGATTGACGAATACGCCGCCAAATTTCAGAAACGATTCTTCTACAACGATGCGACGCCGCCTGTGGTATTCCTCATGCCGGATGCTTCTGAAGAACAGCGAAACGCTTTCATGGCTCGCTGGAATCAGAAGCACAAGGGCGTTGAGAACAGCCACCGGGCAGCGGCATTGTCCGGCAATGTTGACGTGAAAGAACTGGGCAGCAGCGACGGTAAGAACCTCGGTTTCATCGAAAGCCGAGTTGCTATGCGCGATGCTGTCCTCGAACATTTCGGTGTGCCTCGTGAGATCATGGGCATCACCGAGAACAGCAACCGAGCCACCGCAGATGCGGCGCAGTACATCTACGCCAAGAACGTCCTTACACCTCGCATCAAAACCCGTGAGGAAGCCATCAACAAGCAGCTGCTCCCGCTGTTCGGCGACGGCATCGTGTGGCGGTTTGATCCCGTCGTTCCTTACGATAAGGACTTCGATAAGAGCAAAGCCCTCGATGGCTGGAACGCCGGTCTGCTCATGCAGAACGAAGCCCGCGAACTTCTTGATCTGCCTGCTGTTGAGGGCGGCAACGTGTTCAAAATGGCTCGTAATAATCTGTTCTACGCTGAGACGGATGATCCCGTTGAGGTGTCTCAGAACCTCCAACCGGAGCAGAACTCGTTCTTCAGTATCGGCGGGTTTGGTGAGAAAGCAAGGTTCAACGCTAACGCTCTGCTGGCTCGTGAGAACAGCGCCATTGAAGCGGATGCAGTTCTGTTCGAGTCCGCCATTGAAAAGCACTTTGCGGATCAGCAGACCGCTATCAGCATTGCGCTCGGTCTGAACTCCAAAGCTGAGAACGACCTGTTCTCGCCTCTGGCAGAATATCTGCTGCCGGATGGGACATTCAACCCCGAGCTGTGGGATCTCCTGCCGGAGATCGAGCAGCAGCGCCTCGCGGAAGGCATCGCGTCCGGTCTTCTTGATTGGGATGCAGAGGCTGAAAAGCTGGCGAAGCTGTTTAGACCGCTGTGGAAGAAAGCCTATGACGACGGCGCAGCCGTGAGTGAAGAAACCTACGGTCTGTTCAACGTAAGCCGTCCTGAATTCGTAACGCCCGCCAAAATCAACGGCGGTAAGCGTATCGTCGGCATCGAACGCACAACCCGCGACAAGATCGCCGACATCATCGCACGAGGCGTCTCCGAAGGCACGAGTCAAGCCGAGCTGCGGAAGACCATTCAGACCGAAATGGCTGATGCTTCCAAAGCCCGTGTGAAGACCATTGCCCGTCAGGAGACGATGACTGCACTCGCAACCGGACAGTTTGACATGATGAAAGCTGCCGGTGCGACCACAAAAACGTGGCATCACAGACCGCAGAAAAACCCGAGAGACGGGTCGCGCGGTCCGAACCACGTGATCTTAGAGGGTGAGACAGTAGCTATCGACGCTAAGTTCTCGAATGGGCTCCGCTATCCGCGAGACCCGAACGACCCTCGCCCCGAAGAGCTTATTAACTGCCGGTGTTATCTCACATACGGCGGTTTTTAAGAATTGCCTTAATCTCTGAGGAAAGGAGGTAGACCGTATGGCAAAAGAGGGAAAACGAGCTGCTGGCGCTGCATCTGAGCAGACAGCCCCGGCACGTGAGCACAAGTCTTTCCGTTTTGAGCTGGAAAGCACCGGCGATGGTGGCGAGTTCTCTGGTTACGCTGCTGTGTTCGGTAACGTAGACAGCGGCAACGACATCATCGAGAAGGGCGCGTTCTCCAAAACCATCAGGGAGGATTTTGACCGAATTAAAATTCTGGCGCTCCACAACGACTGTTGGCTCCCCGTCGGCAAGCCGATTGAGCTGCGTGAGGACGATAAAGGTCTTTACATCCGAGGCAAAATCAGTGACACCACTATGGGACGCGACGTGCAGACGCTGTTGAGAGACGGCGTTCTGACCGAGCTGTCTATTGGATATGACGCAGTTGTTTTCGACTTCGACAAGGATCAGGGTGCTCGGCATCTGAAAGAGATCAGGCTGTGGGAGGTGTCGATTGTAACGTGGGGTATGAACGACCAAGCCAAGATCGACGAGTTCAAGTCCCTGACCGAATCGCTGAAGCTCGAAGCAAAGTCCGGCAAAATCTCCCGCGCCAGACTGGACGCGCTGAAACCCTTTATCGCTGTTGTCCGTGAACTCGCCGAGATCCTCGGTCCGTTCTTAGAACCCGTGGCAGCGACCGAGGAACCCGAAACCCAGAACAACATTGTCCGAAAGTCCGCAAAGGACAGTCCGAAGCAAACCAAATCTGCCGGGATGGTCTTTGAAATCATCCCCACACAAAACAGGAGGTAATGAAAATGAAACTTACTCAGGAACAGCTGGCTGAGCTCATCGCCAAGGTGTTTGCTAATGTCGATGAGAAGCGCAAGGCCCGCAAGGAGGGCGGCGAGGAGCTGCCCGAGAACATCAGTGTCGAGGAAATTCTGACCGAGATCACCGCACTTCTGTCCGAAGGCGGTTCCGAAGACATCATTCCCGAACCCGAGGACGGTAAGGGCGGCGAGGGCAACGAGCCTACCGCAGTTACTCCCGAGTTCATCGCCAAGGTTATTGAAGCTCTGGGCGGCGTCAAGGCTGCTGATGAGCCCGTAACCGAAACCAAGGCTGGTGGTCCTTCCAAGACTGCTCCTCAGTCTCAGCCCCAGCGCAAGTACGCTGATCTGTTCATCTCTACCGGCGCTGCCCGCGATGGTGTGCAGTCCGGCGGCTTCAAGTCCCGTATTGAATCCATGCCCGCTCCCGAGCGCCGCAAGACCGCATACGGTATGTTCGGTCGTGCTGTGAAGTGCATCCACGCTTCCGGCGGCGACGTTGAAAAGGCTGCTTGGACTGCCGAGCGCAAGTTCAACGACGCTGAGATGGCTCGTGAGTTCAAGGCTCTGTCCGTGACCTCTCCCACCGATGGCGGCTATCTCGTTCCCGAGATCTACGCCAACGAGATCATCGAGCTGCTCTATCCTGCCACCGTCATCTATGCTCTCGGCGCCCGCCGTCTGGGTATGGCAAACGGCAACCTGAACATTCCCAAGCTGAAGACCGGCTCCCGCGCTCTGTTCGTCGGCGAGAACCGTGCCATCCCCAAGACCGCTCCTAAGTTCGGCAACCTGAAGCTGTCTGCCAAGAAGCTGACCGCTCTGATCCCCATGTCCAACGATCTGCTGCGCTCCACCAACTTCGACAACGATGTCATCGTTGGTCAGGACATTACCAAGCAGATGGCGCTGGGCGTCGATTGGGGTGCTCTGATGGGCACCGGCGGCGAGTTCCAGCCTCTCGGCATCACTCAGAACAAGGGCGTTCAGAACATCAAGGTTACTACTCTGGGTGAGGAGTTCGCTTCTCCCGAGGGTGTGCTGACCGCAGCCTTCCCCAACTACCTCGTTGCCGCTGTTCTGAAGAACAACGTCTACGCTGACGGTCTGGGCTTCGTGTTCAACACCAGCGTCGAGCAGTATTTCAAGTCTCTGCGCGATAACGTGGGCGGCTTCATCTTCGCCGATGAGATGAACAAGAGCGGCACTCTGGCTGGTTATCCCTACCGCGCCACTAACCTGCTCGAAACTGTCAACGGCAAGACCAAGATCATCTTCGGTAACTGGAACGATCTGGTCATCGGTGAGCAGGGCGCTCTGGAAATCGAGACCAGCCGCGAAGGTTCTTGGACTGACGATGCTGGCAACCTGATCTCCGCTTTCGAGAACGACCAGACCATCGTTCGTGCTATCAACAACGTCGATACCGGTCTCCGTCACGACGAGTCCTTCGCTGTGGCTTCCGATGTCGCCGTTCCCGTCTAATCTAAACAGGAGGTAAGCCAACATGAAAAGAGAACTGATCCAGAACACCAAGGTTCAGCCCTATACCTCCGGTGAGGCTGTAGAGAGAAATGGCTTCCTGTCTGCCATTCTCGGCGCCAAAATCGGCACTGCCGGTACTCTCACCCTCACCATCACTCACAGCGACGACAATGCGGAGTTCGTAGCGGTTCCTGACCGCCTCGTATTCCCCGAGACTCCCGCTGCGAAGGATAAGCCCGGTGAGTACACCACCGACGCTCTGGAAGTTGATGACGTTGTGAACATCGACATCGACCTCGTTGGGCTGAAGAACTACATCAAGATCGCCGTTTCCGGCGATGCTGCTGCCAACACCACTCTGGCGCTGGCTCTGGGCGACAAAAACGTGCAGCCCGTGTAAGGAGGGACGACCATGCCGAGGATCTATAAACCTGTCGGCCCGTCCACCAACAAGGCTGCGGCAGGACCGACTCAGACCAAAACTGCGTCCGCTCCCGCTCCTGCGGTAAGCGCGCCCGCAGCACCCGAAAAACCTGATAAGAAGGGCAACAGCGGCGAGAAGTAATGATCGCCGCTGCCCCGTGTTATGGAGGTCTATATGCTTGCAGAAAACGCTTTAACAACCCTTGAAAGGATGAAGCTGATGCTTGGCTTGTCGGACATCGAAGACGCGAGAACGGACGAGATCGTCACGCTGCTTATAAACAGAGCTTCGTCGTGGATTGAGCGTCAAACCGGTAGGCATTTAGGCAAACGTCGGTATCGGCATTGGTTCGATGCCGACGGTCAGCAGGAGCTCGTCACGATAGAATACCCCATCATCAGCGTCGAGTATGTCAAGGAGGACGGCAAGGAAGTTGACCCAAGCTGCTATGACTATTCTCAGACCGGAGACATCGGAGTCATCTATCGTGACGAAGGCTGGCTGAAAGCTGGATATCGTCGTGGGCTTGCATATGACATCGTTGCTCCAAAGCGTAACATCGAGGTGGTTTACACCGCAGGGTACGTCCTGCCGAAAGACGCTACTGAGGACGATCCCCAGACTTTGCCCGCTGACCTCGAAGGACTGTTATGGGACATCGTTTCTCAGACCTACACGAATCTGCAAAACGGTTCTCAGGGTCTCACGTCCTTCTCGATCTCCGACGTAACGTGGAACTTCGACAAGTCCTACAACGAGGGATGGACTCAGATCATCAATCTCTATCGGAGGTACTAATATGGACGCTGATGCTATCCTCCGGGACTTCGAGAGACTCAAAGCCGCCTGTGAAAGCATGGCGAGCAAGAAAATTGTCGTCGGAATTGTGGGCAGCGTTGACTCAGATGTTTTGGCGATTGCTCACGCTCACGAATACGGCACCGAAAAGCTGCCGGAACGCTCGTTCATTCGAGCGAGCTTCGACAGCGATCAGGATAAGCTGGGCGCCATCGTATCTGCCGAAGTGAACAAGGTTCTGTCCGGGCAGAAATCGGCTGACGCAGCGGCAAACTCCATCGGAGCACAAGCCGCACAGTTGGTGCAGAGCTTCATCGACGACAACAGAGTCAAACCACAATCCGACTTTTCCAAGAAGACGCAGCACACAACACTGTACGAGACCGGTACGCACATCCGCGACCGTATCGCGTATGAAGTGGAGGGATAAGCTATGTTTTTCGCTACTCCAAAGCTCCCTCGGGCGCTGCTTCACATTCTGACGGTCTGCGACCGGGAGTTCGAGAGAGTTCCCGGTGGTCAGCAGAGACCCGTAGACAAAAACGTCAGGTCCTTCTGGGGCGTTGTGCTTCCTCTCGCAAATCTCGATTGGAAGCTGCTGCCGGAAGGTGCGTATACGCAGAACACCCAAAAGCTCTACACGGATGATCCCATCGAAATCAAGGTCGGGCAGATCATCCGGGACACCTATGACGGGCAGCAGTACACCGTAACTCAAAAGCTGTCGCACAACTCCATTCATCCCATGTTCCGGTTTCTCGTGGAAGGGGTGACGAAATGACGTTTGAGCAAGCCCGTAACGCAATCGTGTCCGGTCTGGAAGCCCACATCGGGCATCCGGTCAACCTGTCAGAGCAGATCGCGGAGATCCCCGATTTCCCGTACTGCTATTACAGCGTGTTAGCCCCGAGAATATCCGAGCACTCATTCGGATTGCGAGAGGTAGTGGACACTGAGCGCGGAACCGTGCTCAAACGCTCGGAGCCAGTGATGGCTTCGCTGTCATTTACCTTTTGCAGCCAGAACCGCGAAACCGAAGACGGCGGCTACGTTATGGGTGAAGATGAGGCGCTGAGTCTGGCAGAAAAAGCCTTCGGCTTCTTCCTGCTCAACGCCCACTGCATCTACACCGAGTTCGGTGACATCGTAATCAACAGTGTAGGAGCCGTTGCCAATCGCACGGGTTTCCTTGTTGAAGACAGCGTTCGCCGGTACGGTTTCGACATTCGCTTCGCCTACGTGCGAACCGACGAGATGCCTACAATTACGGTATCGAAGCCGGGACAGCCCATAGGAAAAACCTATTCATAAGAAGGAGGAAACGCCTTATGGCAAAAGATGTAATTGTCGTTGTGCAGCGCGACGCTTTGCCCAGCGATAAAGAAAGCCTCGACATCCTTCTCGTGTCCACTACCGGCGAATACCCGGTTAAAACGTACCGAGATGTTCCCAGCGTCGAGGCGGTATACGGTCCCGACGGTCCGTGTCCCAACGCCAAGGTCGTTCGCAAGGCGACCACCCTGCTCAATCAGGGAAAAACCTCGCTTGCCGACACTCTCGTTGGCAAGTTCAAGATCGTGAGCTTCGCTCCTCCCAGCGCCTCTCCTGCTGAGACCGCAGTGCTCACCATCGAATTTGCCACGGATGAGGTCTACGAGACCCCCATCCCCTCCGGCAAGATTCTGTACGCCCGCATCGGCGGGGACGACAAGGCTGTTGTTCAGCTGACCACCACCGAGGAAATCAGCGATATGGCGGCTCTTGCACCTCTGTTCGCCGGTGCCAGCTTCGAGAAGGGCGGCAAGACCTACGCTGCTGCTGTTGAGGGCGCAAAGGTCACTTTCACCGCCACTGAGGGCGGCGAAGCCGATACCATTCCCGAGCTCATCGACATCTATGAGGATGAGGCTCTGAGCGTCGGAGTGTCTACCGTCGCAACTATCCAGTTCGTGAACGGCGTGAACGCTGTAAGCGCTCCCGACAATCTCATCAACGCCATCAAGAAGTTCCAGTCCGACGAGGACAACGATTGGTACTACCTGATGACCGACAAAGATGACGACGAGTATGTCAAGGCTCTTGCCAAGTTTGCTGAAGCCAGTGAGCCTTCCGAGGCTGAGCTGGGCGCCGGTGTAGAGGATCACCGCAAGTTCTACATGGGGCAGACCTGCAACAAGGAGTTTGCCTCCGAAACGGCTCGTGCGGCTGTTATCTACACCGAGGAACAGTATCTCAGCGAGGAGCCTGACGCTTCCTACACCGGCAACGTAGCTCCGTTCTACCCTCGCAGCGTCACTTGGAAGTTCAAGCGTCCGCAGGACGGCAACGCCGACACCAGCGAGGGCATTAAGCTGATCTCTCTGCCGAAGCTCACCGAGGGCGAGCGGAACGCTCTGCTCGAAAACCACGTGAACTATCTCACAGAGGAATACAAGCGCCAGTACGTGAAGAACGGCACTTGTCTCAACGGTGAGTTCATCGACGTTGTGCTGGGCGGCGACTGGCTGGCAAAGCGTATGCGCGATCTGCTCTACGACATCCTGCTTGCCAACGCCAATATCAACTACGACGATGCTGGCTTTGGTCTGATCGCCACTGCTGTGCTTCAGGCTCTGGCAGAGGCGGTGGATAACAACATCATCGCGGTAGACCCCGAGAGCAAGAGCGGCGTTTACACGGTCACTATTCCCAAGTACGCAGATAGTACCGAGGAACAGCGCAGAAACCGTGTCATGCCTGACATCACGTGGGAAGCTCTGCTCTCCGGCGCAATCCATCAGGTCAAGACTAAGGGCGTCCTGCGCGCCTCGCTGTAAGGGAGGGATGAAGAATGTTAGCGACCTACGATCCTTTGAAGGTCAACGTAGCCTTCAACAACCGTCAGCTCCGTATGTTCGGCGAAAGCCTGTTCACGCTGGTGCGCGACGAGGCGAACGCCACGCTGAAGAAGGGCGTGAAGGGCGACAGCACCTACGTCCTCAACGCGAACAAGGCTGGTAAGCTCACCATCACCTTGCAGCAGGAGTCTCCCG
>JAGBDG010000074.1 GCA_017937625.1 Muribaculaceae bacterium
CAACCTCGGCGCGGCAGAAGCACGTGCCGTGACCAACGACGACGCCGAACACATGCTCATCGTCAACCATGCCGAGGGCAACGCCACCGTGAATATTTACCGTTCTAACAGTGTTACCGAAGCTCCCGTTCTGTTCCACTCGTTCCAGAATCCGGCAGGTACTCCCGTAGGCTCTGAGATCAAAGTCAACGGCAACATCGACGGCGACGCCCTCATCGTTCTCAACGTCGAGGGTATATCCGGTGTAACATCTGCCGACGACATTATTGTCATCCGCGTAGAAGGCGGTGTAGTGACAAGTACCACAACCCGCAAGCTCGGCAGCTTCAACTGGGGAGCTTCCGGCGTGAACAGCGCAGGTATCGCAGCGCGCACTACCAACCCCGACGACGGCTTCTTCTACTCGAAGTACGACAGCACATTCAACTTCATCTCAGGCTCGAACGAAGTGAGTGCCGATATCAGCAATGACACCTCCGGCTGGGGTCTCAACCCGAACAACCTCGACGCCAAGGCATTCAACAACCAGCAGTATCTCGCGCTTTTCGTTGTCAGCCACTTCCCGTCGTGGGGCATGGGTCCGCAGCTCTACGTGTACAATGTCAGCGACATGAGCAAGTTCACCGGTACTGCTGTGAACGACCTTGCATGTCTCGACCTTGTCAACGCCGATATCGAATGGTATCAGAAGGGTGTCAACGGCGTTGCTTCCGGTGACCTCTGCATGGCGCCGACAGCCGACGGCTACAAGCTCTATATCTACTACTACGACCATAACTCGCAGGTAGTAGGCGGTTATGTACTCGACTGCATCAAACGTTAAACTATAAACTCGTGAGACAGTCCCGCCGCCGGACGGCGGGACTGTCTTTTTTCTTATCAACGCAATGAATTTCAGCAATATTCTCAAGAATACCTTCACCGCTCTTGCCATAGGTCTGGTTGCGGCGTCATGCTCCGACGACAAATCGGATGACGACTGGTGGTGGAACACGCCGGACGACGGCAACGACGAAGTGACTGTGAAGCCACGCTATATGTGGATTGACGCCGGCGCCAACTTCGTCCGTTTCGCCAACTCCAAGGAAAATATCGCCGAAGACCTTCAGAAAGCATACGACTGCGGAATCACCGATGTGGTGGTCGATGTCCGTCCTACCGAAGGCGACGTCCTTTTCAATACTTCTGCGGTGGAGCAGGTGACAAAACTCGCCACATGGGAAGGCGGATATCATTTCCATGAGCGCACAGCCACGTGGGATTATCTTCAGGCATTTATCGACGCAGGTCATAAAATAGGTTTGCGCGTACATGCTGCCATGAACACCTTCGTCGGCGCCCACAGCTATGCTTACGGACTCGGAGATGTGGGACTCGGTTTCCGCGACCCCGACAAGAAAGACTGGTTCACAGTGGTCGATTACAATGGCAACCTTGTCAATGTAATGGACTGCAACGCCGACAGCTACAGCACCAAGTTCTTCAATCCCGCCAACGACGACGTACAGCAGTATCTGCTCACAATCATCCGCGACCTCGCGAAATATAATGTCGACGGTATTTTCCTCGACCGTTGCCGCTACGATGACTGGGCATCGGACCTTTCCGACCTCAGTGTCCGTAAATTCGAGGAGTATATTGGGGGCACCGTAAGCTGCGACTATCAGAAAATCCCAACGACCTATAAGAAGCAATGGATTGCTTTCCGAGCCAAAACGATACATGACTTTATCGAGAAAGCTTCAGAGACAGTAAAGAGCGTAAACAGCGACATCCAGTTCGGCGTATATGTCGGCGCATGGTACTCCACATACTATGAATGCGGAGTCAACTGGGCAAGTCCCAAATATGACGCGACCAAGAAATATCCCAATTGGGCGAGTCCGGAGTGGAACCGCTACGGATATGCCGACCATCTCGACTATCTCCTTCTCGGCGCATACGCCGGAGCCGACAATGTCTATGGTACTACCGAATGGACATGTCAGGGCTTCTGCAAGCTTGCAAAGGAGAAACTCTGCGGTGAAGTACACTTCTCGGGCGGTCCGGACGTAGGCAACGGCACGGGTTGGACCGAAGGCGGTCGTCCCGACGCGGTCACCAACAGCATCGACGCCTGCCTGAATGTTGCCGACGGCTATTTCATTTTCGACATGGTTCACGTACGCATGTACGACTACTGGAACGCCATCAAGACTGGAGTCGACAAGTACAAAAAAAACTCTTGAGGAAACAAAATGACACAGTCACACATATTCAGTAATGTCGCAAGCCTCGCGCTTGCGGCATTATTTTCCCTTTCTGCATCGGCTCAGGGGCTCCAGACACAGCTTATCGAGGGCAAAGTCCTCTCCGACGGCAAAGGCATAGGCAATGTCGCCGTGACCGACGGCACTAACATTGTCCGCACAGCCGACGACGGAACCTACAGCATTCTGACACTTGCGGATACACGATTTGTCTATATCACCGTTCCCGCCGGGTTCGAGGTGGAAAACAGAAAAGCCACAATCCCACAGTTCTACAAGGAAATCGCTTCCGCCGAAAACTATGATTTCGAGCTTAAGAAGTCGGATGTCGACGACAGAAAACATGTCTTTTTTGTCCATGCCGACGCACAGGTGACATCTCACGGCGATCTGAAACAATACAGCAAAGTTGTCGAGGACAATGTCAATCTGGCAAAGAAATACGGCAACATGAAGAAATTCGCCTTCGACTGCGGCGACATCGTCGGCGACTCACCCTGGCTGTTTCCGGGATATATCGAGACGGTCGAGCCCCTCGGCATGCCTGTTTACCGCGCAAAGGGAAACCACGATTCCGACTATCACGGGCGCACTTTCGAGACATCCTATAAAACATTTGAAAAATATTTCGGTCCGACGCACTTCTCCTACGACTGCGGCGACGCCCACTATATAATAGTCAACAATATCTTCTACACCGGTTACGGAATCAATTATTTCGGCTACATACCCGAAAACACATTCAAATGGCTTGAGCAGGACCTCGCCGGCGTCGGAAAGGACAAGCTTGTCTTTGTTTTCATCCATATACCCTCTGCGCTTGAGTCCGACATCAGCAAGACCAAGTTCGATCCCGACCTTATGACAAACGTGCGCCAGTTCCACGAACTTTTCAAGAACCATGACACGCACATCATATCGGGTCACACGCATTTCAATGCCAACATGGAATACAGCAAGCACCTGATGGAACACAACACAGCCGCCGCATGCGGCACATGGTGGAAAACCGAAGAATGTATGGACGGAGCGCCGCGCGGCTATGGCGTTTACGAGGTAGACGGCAACAAAGTGAAGTGGTATTACAAGTCTTCGGGCTACGACCCGGACTATCAGATGCGCGTCTATGCCCCCGGCGCAGCCGAGGAGCATCCGGATGATGTCATAGCCAATGTCTGGAACTATGATACCAAATGGAAGGTAGAGCTTCTTGAAAACGGCAAAAAGACAGCCGACATGAAGCAGTACACCGGCTATGACCCCGTTTCGAAAGCGCACTGCAGCGACCGCAGCGTCGTTGTCTACGACTGGATATGGCCCGTCACAAACGGTCACATGTTCCATGCCACGCCCAAGATTTCCGGCTCGAAACGTCAGGTGCGTGTTACCGACCGTTTTGGCAAAGTATATGTCTCAGACGTGAAATAAACGCCTAACCACTTTTATCAATGCGACACATCATCTCTATTCTATCCTGCGTCACGGCACTTTTTGCCGCTGCGCAGCGACCGTTGCCTGTCACGGGCAGCTGGCTTAACCTGTTCTATCAGGACGAGCGCAATAAATACACCAATCCTGAGGCTGTCGACAATACCGACCCGGACCTTTGGCGTGCGAAAATCGACCAGATGCACCGCATGGGTATCGAATATGTCGTGCTGATGGCTGTCGCCAACGACGGCAAAGCCGACTATCCGTCCAAAATAATGCCTCTTGCCTATTCCTCCGACAGAAAAAGTCCGGTTGATGCCATTCTTGACCGGGCGGCTGACAACGGTATGAAGGTTTTTCTGAGCATAGGCTGGGCAGAGAATCAGGACGACAATCTGAAACGCCCGGAGATTCTCAACCGTCAGCTTGAAATCATGGATGAGCTTGCCGCGCTCTATGGCGTTCATGAGGCAATGTACGGATGGTACCTGCCGGTAGAGGATTGTCTTGGTCCGGTGCTTCCCGAGAGCTCTGTCAAGGCAGTGAACCGTCTCGTCGACAAAGCGAGGAAACTCACCCCCGGAAAGAAGACGATGATTTCGCCATACGGTTTTTTCTGTTCCGATTTCGACAACCCTTTGTTCGCGGAACGCATCGGTCGGCTTAAGGTCGACATCATCGCCTATCAGGATGAAGTAGGATGTGTCCGCGAGGAGTTTCCGTTGCCGCGTCTTCGCGAGAACTGGAAAAAGATTAAGGCTGTTCACGACAGGACAGGCATAGAGCTGTGGGCTAACTGCGAGCTGTTCACATGGGAAAAAGACCTTAACAGCCGCAAGTCGGCACTTATACCGGCGGCGCAGGGTCGCATTACGGGACAGTTGCAGGCGGCTACCGACGGCGGCGTGTCGCGGATTATCTCGTTTGCGAGTTGCGGAATCTTTGACGACGGCAGCGACAATTACACCCTCGGTCAGCCCGGAATATCGGCGGCCGCATATAAGGAATATCGGCGGTGGCTGAAAGGCGACGAAAAGTATCTGCTGCTTGAGCAGTCGATGTCGGGAAAGCTTGCCAACCGGGCGAAGGACGATTCCAAGCCTTTTTTCGACGGTATATACGGCGACGAGAATCCGTCAAACAAGGCATGGCAGAAACTTGCGTCAGGCAATACTGATTTTGAACTTGACACAAAGGGTTGCAGCCGTGTTTTCCTTCGTTTCCTTGATTGCCGTAAGAAGGGACTACGCCTGCCTTACAAAGTGGCGCTTTCGGTGCCTGACGAAAACGGAAATTACCGTCTCGTAGCAGTCAAGGACATACCGCACTATCCTAACGATCTGCACGACACATGGATTGAGGGCATAGTCCTGACGATTCCGGAATCGGACAAGGCACGTGTCTCTATCCTTTGCGACGGGACGACTCTACTTGACGAAATCACATTGCTGTAATTATAAGAAACATGGCGGCTGCTGAGGGGCGGCCGCCGTTGTTGTGCAGTCAAAGGAACATATAGGTGAAGGCGCGGATGAGGCGTTCTTCGGCATACTGGTAGTGGTTGCCTGGAACCAGTTCGAACCGGTCGTTAATGCCGTGTGAGTGCAGATATGCGACGATATCCTCCGTATCGGTCTGTACGGTCTGAAAAGCCTTGATAGTGGTTTTCGCTTCAAGAACGCCAAGCAGGAAATATGCCTTTCCGGTCTTTTTAGGAGCGGGCTGCGATTTCAGCCATCCGACAAAACCGTCGTACCAGAACGAGCCGGAAAGGCAGATGATGTTGTGGAACGTATCGTTCACCATCCACTGCCAGAGCGTGAACAGACCTGAAAGCGAGACGCCCGTCAGGGTACGTTCGACACCGGCGTTGATGCCGAGCCGTTTTTCAGTTTCCGGAACAACTTCGGTAACGAGCGTTTTGAGGAACGCGGCGGCGTTGCCTTTGAAGTCCGGACAGCCGGGCGGTTCGCCTGGCGCCTCCCATGGCGTGAGGTCGTCGTCCCAGTCCATACCGGTTATTATTGCGATGGAAATGCCGAACTTCCTGGCGGCTTCTTCTATCAGGTATCCGAATCCGTCGAAAGGATAAAGCACATAGCACATTCTGTCGGCTGATTCTTTTACCGCCGACACTTTAAGATTCGCTATTCTGAACGTCTGCATATTTCATTATTCCGGGCAGCTCCTCGAACCCGATGCTTTTGTATAACGAGCGCGCCCCGTCAGTTGTTTCAAGATAAATCTTGTCGCAGCCGGAAAATTTTGCCATTTCGACGAGCCGGCGCACTATCGCATGTCCGATTCCGTTCCCGCGGTATTCCTTGCGCACATAGATGTTCATCAGGTAGGCGCACTTTCCTGAAGGATTGTCGGGTGATGGCAGTTCTTCCGTGAGGCATATCGCCCCGCATCCTGCGTCCTCGCCGTCAACTTCAGCCGCGACTGCTATATGCGAGCCGTCGGCGATGTGTTTCCGATAGTACTGACGGTTGGCGACGAGCAGCCTTTTCGACGGCGGTTCTCCGAAAACGCTCTCTATCACTTCGGCTCGCCAATGCATCAGGGTCGGGATTGCCGTGATTTCTCTTATATTGATATTCATTTCATGCTCCCTTCTTTCATGACCACGGGCAACGCCCGGTCGTTGACTTTACCGCGGCGCGTAAGCGGTATGTCGTCCATCTCTTAGGCAACGTCGGTTCGGCGGGAACGTATGCGGCACCGCTTTTGATAGCGGCAAGCATTGCCGCTATCATTTCTATGCCGTGGCTCATGACCACTCCGACAGTAGGATACTGCTTTGAATAGAATTTTGACATTATGGCGTTAGCCATTGCGTCAAGCTCCCGATAAGTCGCCGAGCGCCCCTCCTCCACGATAGCCATCGCGTCCGGCTGCCGCGCTACCCACTGTGAGAATATGCTGTATATAGTGCTTCTATCCATTTTCTCAAGATTATAAAAAATAAATGCCCAATCCCCCGAATTGTTCATTTTGGGGGTAATGGGAGGCATGGCGGACGCTTAGAGGAACATCGCCCTTTCAGGGCTCCCCTGTTGCAATGATTTTTCAGTAAGTCAATGTCCGCGTGCCGGCGGTTTGTCTTTGGGACGCGGAGCAGGCTACCGCTATCGAGGTCGTGCGGCGCACGACTCGGGTGGGGGATTGGGAGGGGCTTCGGCTTTTGCCGGGTCGGTCAGCAGAACAACTATGGGGACTCTAAGGTCATTAGGGTCTTTAGGGAGGTTAG
>JAGBDG010000075.1 GCA_017937625.1 Muribaculaceae bacterium
ATGGTTATTCTTGGATAGTTTGGCGACACCAATATAACCATTTTGGGCTGACTCCTGCAAATGGAATCAGCCCTATTTTTCTAATCTTCCCTAAAGTTTAGCGGACAGTAATATAACGAAATACCGGAAGGCAAAGGCTTTTCTCCGCAGAATCTCTATTACATGAAGAAGATGTATCTTCTTTATAAAGATGATATTGGAAATTTCCAACAAGTTGTTGGAAATTCTGCGGACAGCATAAATAATATTCTTTTCTCAATTCCATGGGGACATCATTGCCTTATACTTGACAAGTTTTCAGACAACCCGAAAATTGCATTATTTTATGCACATAAAGTGGTCGAAGAAGGATGGTCTCGAAATGTGTTGAAATCCTTCATCGGCACAAATCTGCACTTGCGTCAGGGAAAAGCGATCAGCAGCTTTGCAAAGATGCTTCCGGCTCCGGATAGTGAACTTGCCCAGGAACTGACTAAAGATCCGTACGTTTTTGATTTCACCTGCATGACAGAGCCCTATAAAGAACGTGAACTGAAAAAGGCTTTGATGAACAATATATCGCGTTTTTTACTTGAACTCGGTTCGGGATTCGCTTACGTGGGGGAGGAATATCGTCTGAAAGTCGGACATACAGAACAGTTCATAGATTTGCTGTTTTACAATGTAAAACTTCACGCGTTCTGTGTAATTGAAGTTAAAACGGGATCATTCGGCGCAGGAGACATCGGACAGCTCGGAACATACATGGCTGCTGTCAACCATATCCTAAAGACGCCTCAGGACAACCCGACGATAGGTTTGCTAATATGTAAGGACAAGGACAATGTTCTCGCACAATATGCTCTTGAATCATCGTCCCAACCGA
Organism: Muribaculaceae bacterium; assembly: GCA_017937625.1. Lineage (GTDB taxonomy): Bacteria > Bacteroidota > Bacteroidia > Bacteroidales > Muribaculaceae > CAG-873. The sequence goes on from JAGBDG010000075.1 coordinate 866, forward strand.
TAGGAATATCCGAATTTCAATTAACAAAATTCATCCCCGACGAATTCAAAACTTCATTACCATCTATAGCGGACATAGAATCAGAGCTTAAACAATCCGAGGGAAATTAATAAATGACACCATTTGAAAGCATGGTGAACTTGTGTGGGTCGTTTTTTTTCGGTAACTTTGCACGTTATATGCGGGAATTGAAACCGTATTCCGTTATAATTGTATAACCATTCGATTATAAATCATCATACATAACAATGAAATTCAAAAGTTTGCGAACCTTAATCCTGTCATTGGCAGTGTGTCTGTCGGTGACAAGTCCGCTTGCATACATGACTGACCAACAGGTCATCGATTATGCCAAGTCGGCGGCAGCGCAGGGCAAGTCCAAACAGACAATAGGACGGGAACTGCTTGCGAAAGGAGTCACAGAAGCACAGATCAAGCGAATACAGAGCTCCCTGCAGGACAACGGAGACTCCAGAGCGGACGGTGATGACACCGACTTCGGCACCCCGCGACGCAAAACCAAGACAACGGCTCCTGCAAATGGCAACAAAACGCGGCAGACCAATCTCCGGAACAGTCGTGGCGAAAACCAGACGATACCGGTCACAACGGTAAACTCAAAGGGCATTTATTCTACAAATACCTTTCAGGAAACCGTAATAGAAGATAACTCGGAGCTCGACAACATGCGAAGCTACGTCGACCCCGAAGGCAAGAATGTCTTCGGTCGCAACATCTTCACAAGCCGCAACCTCACGTTCGAGCCAAACGAGAACCTCGCCACTCCCGACGACTACAAGCTCGGACCCGGCGATGAGGTAGTAATCACTATCTGGGGTAACAACGAAGACCATATCCGCCAGACCATCTCGCCTGAAGGACGTATCTTCGTATCGCAGATTGGTCCGATTTACCTCAACGGTCTTTCCATAAGCCGCGCCAACAAGCTCGTCAAGGAGATGTTCGCGTCGAAGTATGCCGACGTAGCCGGCGACGGCTCCGACATCTCACTCACCCTCGGCAATCTCCGCACAATTCAGGTCGACGTAATGGGCGAGGTCGAGACTCCCGGCACATACCGCATTTCCCCGTTCTCGACTCTTTTCCATGCCCTCTATAATGCCGGCGGTACTACCGAAAACGGTTCGCTGCGTGCTATAGAAGTTATCCGTAACGGCAAGAAAATCGCATCGTCCGACATCTACGACTATCTCTTCAACGGCAAACGCAGCAACGACATCCGTTTGCGTGAGGGCGACGTAATTGTTGTTCCCGCATACGAACGCCTTGTCGACGTTGAAGGCGAAGTCAAGCGCCCCGGCATCTATGAGCTCAAGAGCAACGAGACACTCGACGACCTTCTCAAATACCCCGGCGGCACCAAGGCGACTGCGTTCTCCGACCGTGTGGCAATCGACCGCGTTGTCAACGGCGCCAAGACTGTCGCGGTTGTCGACGCCAACGAATTCGCAAGCACAAAACTTGACGACGGCGACATTGTACACGTCGGCAAAGCGATAGACCGCTACGACAACCGTGTGGAAATCGGCGGCGCTGTATTCCGTCCCGGCTACTATGCAATCAACGGTGAGGTACGCACACTGAAAGACCTCATCAACATCGCAAACGGCGTCAAGGAAGACGCGTTCCTCAACCGGGCCCTGCTCTACCGCGAGACTCCCGACATGAACATCACAGTTCTCCCCGTGGATCTCGGCGAAATCCTCAATGGCTCCGCACCGGACATACAGCTCCAGCGCAACGACGTATTGGTTGTCGCATCCAAGAACGAGATTGAAGAAAAAGGTGACATCACCATAGCCGGCGAAGTGAACTTCCCCGGCGCCTATAAATTTGCCGAGAACATGACTGTCGAAGACCTCATCCTTCAGGCTGGTGGTCTTAAGGACGGCGCATCGACATCGACAGTCGACGTTTCACGCCGCATCAACGACCAGGCGTCCAAGACCAAGGGTGAGACGCTGTCGCAGAACTTCCGCCTGACTATCAAGGACGGTCTCATTGTCGACGGACAGCCCGATTTCGTGCTCATGCCCTACGACGTCATCGACATACGCCGCTCGCCGAGTTACATACCGCAGAAACGTGTGACGATCAAAGGCGAAGTTCCCTTCGAAGGCAGCTACACCCTCACACAGCGCAGCGAACGCCTCAGCGACCTTGTCAAGCGTGCCGGCGGCGTATCGCAATATGCATATCTTCGCGGCGCGAGCCTCTCGCGACAGATGACAGACGCAGAGATAGCAGCACGCAACGAGCTTATCCGCCTTACAAGCAGTTCCGCTGAAAAAGACTCCATTTCGTCCGAAAAGATTCTTGTGACGAGCACATATAAGGTCGGCATCAACCTTGACCTCGCCCTTGAGAATCCCGGCGGACCCGAAGACCTCGTCCTTCAGGAAGGCGACGAGCTGTATGTTCCCCAGCTTGTCAATACAGTCAAGATTTCCGGTGACGTGCTTTTCCCGAACACAGTCATATTCGCGCCGGGCAAAAAGCTCAAATACTATGTCGAGCAGGCAGGCGGCTTCGGCAACACCGCAAACAAAGGCCGCGCTTTCGTAATCTATATGAACGGACACGTGGCGAAAGGCAAAGGCGCCAAGATAGAGCCGGGATGTCATATCATCGTGCCCTCGAAACAGAAAGGCAAAGGACTGTCTGTTGCTGAATGGCTCGCAATCGGTACGACGGCAGCATCTCTCGGCACAATGGGCGCTACAATATCCAACCTCATAAAATAAACGGAGATGGAAGAAAAACTGAACGAAGAAGCAAGACACGAAGAAGAACAGGAAATAGACCTGATGGAGCTTGCCGGTCAGCTTTGGGACAAGCGCCGCACAATCCTCAAATGGTGCCTCGTCGGTGCCGTGGTTGGTCTTATCGTTGCCTTCAGTATCCCGCGTGAATACTCCACATCCGTGAAACTCGCTCCCGAAATCGCCGGTAACAAGACCGGAGGCGGCGGTCTGAGCTCACTCGCCTCGCTTGCCGGTATCAACCTGAACGCCGGTGCCACCGCCGACGCGGTCTATCCGCAGCTATATCCCGACGTGCTTTCGTCCGCGCCCTTCATGGTCGACATCCTCGGAGTGTCGCTGCCCACGAAGGACGGAGAGGTTTACACCGTCAACGAGATACTTGAGGACCACACTTCATCTCCTTGGTGGGGAACAGTGCTTGGACTTCCTTTCAAGGCTATCGGTGCAGTCCGCTCACTCTTCTCCGATAAGGAAGAAACCTCTGAGGACAGCATCAACGCTTTCCAGCTTACCCCGAAACAGGATCTGAAAGTACAGGCTCTGTCCAAGCGAATCAGCGCCAGCGTCGACACCAAGACTTCGGTCATAACCATCGGCGTGATGATGCAGGATCCCGTTGCTTCGGCACATCTTGCCGACACTGTTGTGACGCGCCTTCAGGAATACGTTACCAAATACCGCACCGAGAAGGCTCGCAAAGACCTTGATTATGCCAAGCGTATCAACGACGAGGCGCGCGAGGCATACACCGAGGCTCAGCGTACATACGCCATGGCGAGCGACCGCAACCAGTCGCTCAGCTCAAAGGCAGCATCAATAGAAATCGAGCGCCTGCAGAACGAGGCGTCGCTTGCGTTCAACCTCTACAACACCACCGCACAGCAGATGCAGATGGCACAGGCTAAGGTTCAGGAAAATACGCCCGTATTCACTGTCGTTCAGCCCGCATCGGTGCCTGTCAAGCCTTCGAAACCATCGAAAGCTATGATACTGATAGGGTTTGTCTTCCTCGCTTTCGTAGCGTCGGCAGCCTATATCCTCTACTTTCCCAAACTCAAGGAATCATTCGTCAAGGCTAAAGAAGCCAAGAAAGAATAAACCATAAGCAAATAAAAACGAAGGTCCCGCGTATGTCAGACATACGCGGGACCTTCGTTTTTATGAGTCTCAAATTACTTGTTGTACAGACTGAAGAAAGTAGTGAACGCTTTGATTGTGTAAATATGGTCGGCGGCAGATGCCGTCTCGCAGCACGAGTGCATAGCCCAGAGAGGTGCGCCCATATCTACACCTCGCAGAGGAATCTGCGAGGTCAGGATATTGCCGAGCGTAGAGCCGCCTGCCACATCGCTGTGGTTGACAAAGCTTTGGCAAGGCACTCCCGCAATCTCACAGATGCGCCGGAAAGCGGCTGCGCTGTCGGCGTCGGTCATATACTTGCAGTTGGCATTGACCTTGACACACGGTCCTCCGCCCAGTACGGGATGATTCGTCGGGTCGAACTTCTCCGTATAGTTGGGATGAAGACCGTGGGCGTTGTCGGCCGAAACCATGAACGATGCGGCGACTGAGCGCATGAAGTCCTGTTCCTCGCCACCGAGACAGAGGTTTATGCGTCTCAGGATATGTTCGAGTATCGGCGAACCGGCACCTTGCTTTGTGCCCGATCCGGTCTCCTCATTGTCGAACACTGCAAGGACACGGGTATGGCGCGAGGGAGTATCGGAGGCATTCATAAGTGCCGTCAGTCCGGCATGAACCATACTGAGGTCATCAAGACGTCCGCTGAGTACCATTTCGTCCTCCAGCCCCGCAGTGACAGCAGGCGAGCTGCTGTAGAGCGAAAGATCGTAGTCGAGAATACGGTTCGGATCAACATCAAGTGTTTCCGAAACGAGAGACGGGATAATGTTCTTGGGGTCGTTGCATGAAAGAGCTACGACCGGCAGCATATCCTTTTGCTTCGACAGCGGATTGCCCTCGTTGACCGAGCGGTTGAAATGAATGGCGAGATGCGGTATCACCATCAGCGGACGGTCGACGCGCATAAGGCGCAACTCGGGATTGAGCGGCTCGTCGGAGCGCAATGCCACACGTCCGGCGAGGGAAAGCGGACGGTCGAACCACGTGTACAGAATCGGACCGCCGTATACTTCGGTATTAAGCTTGACGCTGCCGCCTTCGCATGGTACTGCACAGTTCGGCTTCAGACGGAAACCAGGCGAATCGCTGTGCGCAGCTATGATGTCGAATGCCTCGCCCGGACCGCCCGAACCGACGATGAATGCGAAGATTGCGGAACCGTTTTTCACTACATAGCGACGGTCTCCGGCTTCGAGGAACCACTTGTCGCGCATGTCGAGCTCGCGGAATCCGGCTGTCTCAAGACGATGCCGGCATGTCTCGACCGCCCAAAAATTGACGGGCGAGCTGTCGAGAAAATTCTTAAGATCGGTAATATGGTTCATTCTTCAAGAAGTGCCTGAGATTGATAAAGCATGTTTATCGCGCGCAGCGACGAGCACAAAACGTCGGAAAGATAAGTATGGAAAGCGTACTTAAGGTCGGCGAGCACATCAGGAGCGCTGATCTCGTCGCTGACGCTCATGGTCGAGGCAAAATCGCCAAGCACCTGAAAAACATCGGCAAGCTGTTCGGCAAGCGATACGCCGACAGGTGTGTCGCTGAAACGCATGTCCTCGACAGGAGTGTCGAGATATACGTCGTATTCACCCAGAAGCCCGGCTATACCCTCGCGGATAATGTCGTACTGCTCTTCTGTGACGTTGCCGCTCATTGCGCCCTGCTCGTATTCGTCGTATGCCTCGCCCGTGTCGCCTTCGTAGGGCTTTATGTCGCTGACGGCGATATAAATGCGCGGGATATATCGTATGCACTCGCGCAGAAAATCCTGAGGCGCGTAGTCCTCGGGATGCGCCAGAACCTTGCAGAACTCGACTGCGAGACCGGCGAGGCTCAGCGCCTGCGGCGATAAAGATTTTTCTTCCATAGATTCTATTTCGTACGGTAGAGTTTGTTGTCTATAATGTATTTATAAACTCCTGCGGGCAGGAAATAGCTCATGTTGCGTCCTTTGGCGATTGCCTGACGTATGAAAGTACTCGACACGAAAGCCATAGGAGCCTCCACGACCTCGAGACCGTCGATGTGTCTTTTGTCAACCGGATAGCCGGGACGGAGATAGACCATCACGCCGTATTCGTCAAGAATACGGTGAGGCTCACGCCATTTCTCGAATGTCAGCCAGTTGTCGCTGCCGATTATCAGCTTGAATTTTGTGTTCGGATAGCGCTCCCGAAGGACGTCGAGAGTATTTATCGTATATGAAGGACGGGGCATCGACAGCTCGATGTCGCAGATTTCTATGCCGGGAGCGCCCTTTGCAGCTATAGAAAGCATGGCAAGACGCTTCATGTCGGGAAGCAGCTCGCCGGGTTCTTTTAGCGGATTTCTCGGCGACAGCGTCAGCCAGACCTTGTCGACATAGCCCCATTGCGTCAGATATGACGCGAGCATCATGTGCCCGATGTGCACAGGGTTGAACGATCCTCCGAGAACACCTACAGTTTCCATGTCAGTTAAGTTTTCCTCCCTCAACAAAAGCGCCTATGAGATTGTATGCCTGGCGGACGGCGGTGTCAAGATCGTCATTCACTATACGGCGGTCGAACTCCGGAGCGCGGGAAAGCTCGTAGGCGGCGCGGTCGATGCGCACGTCGATTACTTCCGGAGTCTCCGTGCCGCGCGATTCCAGACGGTTGCGGAGCACTTCAAGACTCGGCGGCTCGATGAAGACAGTCATGGCACGGTCGCCATAGAGCTGTTTTACGCCCAGAGCTCCGTTGACGTCGAGGTCAAGAATGATGTTGTGCCCTGCCGAGGTAATGCGTTCTATTTCGCTGCGCAAGGTTCCGTAGAAACGTCCCGGGTAGACTTCCTCATACTCGACGAAGCGGTCTTCGGCTATGGCGTCGCGGAACGCCTCCTCGGTCATGAAATAGTAGTTGACTCCGTCCTTTTCGCCCGGACGCGGGGCGCGCGTCGTAGCCGATACAGCAAAGCCGAGGTTGAGGTCGCCCTGCTGCATGACGCCGTTGATTATTGTGGACTTGCCGCAGCCCGAAGGCGCGGCAAGTACGATGATTTTTCCTTTATCCATTATTGGTGTGCGGGTCGGAGAAGGTCGTTGACTGTCTTTACCGGATTGAATGTCGATGCAGGTACTTCCACAAAGACGGTGCACCAGTTGCTCATGGCGCCGTTCCACAGACCGGGAAGCTCGAGGGCGCGGAGGTCGCGGCCTGCTGCCGACTTCGACGAGATGAATCCTGTCTGCGGGTCGACGTACGAGGGCAGGTCGAAGTGCTCTCCGTCAAAGTCCCTGACATAGCATACGAGGTCGACGGGATTGAAATATCCCGCGCCCTTCATCATCTCTACGTTCTCCGGCTTGCTTACATCGATCTGTGTCGATTCGAGAATCTGCGGAGCGATGAGCTTGCCGTCGGACGAATATGCGTTGTACGGACCGCCGCCGGGCTCGCCTTCGTTGCGTACCATGCCGCAGACGCGAAGCGGCCGGTGGAAGATTGCCAGCAGGGCGTCGCGACGGTCAGCAAGGCTGTTGGCGGGGTCGAGAGCCTCGGAGCGCGTGAAGAGAATCTTCTCGCAGAAATCCGTTGCCTTTGCCACGGTAGCCTCGTCGGGGTCGGTGGCGAGAGCCGATACAAGCTCGGCGATACTGTCGCGTACGAGAAGGAGCATGCCGCCGATGAATTTCTTATAGCGGATAGTGTCGG
>JAGBDG010000010.1 GCA_017937625.1 Muribaculaceae bacterium
ATCAGGAAGGCTGCCTGATCTGCACCTCGTGCGGAACAAGCAAGTGCGGCTGATTCTTAAGTAACGCTCCATAACAGAATCCCGTGTCCGGAATTTTATACCGGCACGGGATTTTTAGTTTGCCGATTTATTTGGTGCTTTGGATAAAAGTTTTTAAATTTGGGCATGATATTCCCAACGTATGACTGAAGTAAGAATTCCTGTCTCGTGCCAGCATCGGCTGCCCTATTACCTCGCTCTCGAAGAATGGGTTGCGGACAATCTGCCCGATGACGAGTACATATTCTCCTGGCGGGTGAATCCTACTGTCATCTGCGGCAGGAATCAGGATATATCGTTGGAAGTAAATCTGCCGTACTGCCGGGCAAACGGTATCGATGTGGTACGAAGAAGAAGCGGCGGCGGATGCGTGTACGCCGACATGAACAACTATATGTTCTCGTACATAGCGCCCGGAACAGACGTCGAAACGAATTTCGTCCGGTATTCAGAAGAGACCGCCACAATGCTACGCTCGCTCGGCATCGATGCAACGGTCAGCGGACGCAACGACATACTTGTCGGCGGCTGCAAGATAGCAGGAAACGCTTTCTATATACATGGCGGCAAGTCGGTAGCGCATGGCACGATGCTTTTCGACATCGACGCAGAGAGGATGGGCAATGCAATCACACCATCGCACGCCAAACTCGCCTCAAAATCCGTAAAATCCGTACCGTCGCATGTCACTTGTCTCCGCTCGCTCGGACTTGACATGACTGTCGAACAGTTCGGCGAATATGCCATGCGATATTTCACTGACGAAAAGAGTATTACGCTGACCCAAAAACAGCTCGACCAACTCGGAGACATCGAAAAGCGTTATTACGATGCATCTTTCCTCTACGGTCGCGCTCGCGAAAGCAAAACGGAGAATCTTGTCCGTCGTTTCCGCCGCATAGAAGGTGTCGGCGATTTCTATGCCGACATTGAGCTTGACAAAGAGTCGCGCATAACCAGTATCTGTCTGTACGGTGATTTCTTCTCTACCGGCGACATTTCCGGGCTTATCGAGCGACCTCTGACGGGCAGCCTCTACGACAGAAATGCTCTTGCCGAGGCAATAGAGAGGATCAATACTGCGAATGCAGTCAAAGGGCTTACAGCCGAAGCACTGCTTGAAATTTTAATATAGTAAATTCTGAAACACAATACCTTATAACCATGGATATCAAACAAACATGTCTGCACGGACACCATACGGCGCTCAATGCGAAGATGAGTCCTTTTGCAGGCTATGACATGCCCATTGAATACTCGGGGCTCGACGACGAGCATGCCGCAGTCAGAACAAAATGCGGTGTTTTCGACGTCTCGCACATGGGCGAAGTAGACATCAAGGGACCCGAAGCACTTCGTTTCGTCAACCACATCTTCACCAACGACGCAGCCGTGCTTGCCGACGGGCAGGCTGCATACGGAATGATGACAGCTTTCGACGGCGGAACTGTCGATGACCTGCTGGTCTATCGTCGCTCCGAAAACGACTTCATGCTCGTAATCAACGCGGCGAATATCGACAAGGATCTCGATTGGATTCGCTCGCACTCCGGCGCATACGACGTGACCGTCATCGACCGCTGCGCCGACTTCGGACAACTCGCCGTACAGGGTCCTGAAAGTGAGAAGATAATGAAAGATGTCCTTGAAATCGACTGTTCGGACCTGTCTTTCTACACGTTCAAGACACTGCCCGACCTTACAATCGTCAGTCGTACAGGCTACACCGGCGAGGACGGATTCGAGATATATGCCGCACCCGGCAAGATTGTAGACTTATGGGAAAAACTGATTGCTGCCGGAGTTAAGCCATGCGGACTCGGTTGCCGCGACACCCTGCGCTTCGAAGCCGGTCTTCCGCTGTACGGAGATGAGCTTGCCGACGACATAACCCCTCTTGAAGCAGGTCTCGGAATGTTCGTTAAGCTCGACAAGCCCGAAGGCTTCATCGGCTGCGAGGCACTTAAGAAACAGAAGGCGGAGGGTCTGCGCCGCAAACTTGTAGGTCTCGAAATCGAAGGCTCTGCCACAGCACGCCACGGCTACGAAGTCATTGACATGGACGGTGGCACAGTAGGTTATATAACCACCGGCTACAACTCGCTGACTCTCGGTAAAAATATCGCTTTCGCTCTCGTCGAGGCTGCTTACGGCACCTTAGGCACGAAGCTTCAGGTTAAAATACGCCGCAAACTACTGCCGGCAACTGTAATAAAGAAACGTTTCTATACCCCTCAATATAAAAAATAATCAACCATGGACAAAATTCTCTATCTTCCCTCCGACGAATATATCAAAGTAGACGGTGATACCGGTTATATAGGCATCTCCGAGTATGCCGCAAAGCAGCTTGGCGCTGTTACCTATGTTGACATGCCCGAAGAAGGCGACACATTCGAAGCCGGCGAGGAATTCGGCGCCATCGAGAGCCGCAAAGCTGCATCCGAGCTCAACAGCCCCGTAAGCTGCGAGGTACTCGAAGTCAATTCCGAACTTGAGGACGACCCCAAGCTGATAAACAACGACCCGTTAGGTGCCTGGATTATCAAGGTCCGGATTCAGAATCCCGAAGAGCTCGACAAGCTCATGGATTCTGAAGCATACGCAGACTATTGCGCTAAAAGGCATTGACATGGCTGCCGAAAACTATCTGCCGCATACCGCTGCCGACATCGACAGGATGCTGAAGCGTTGCGGCGCAGAAAAACTCGATGACCTGTACAGCGATGTGCCGGAACAGCTTCGTCTGAAATGTCCTTACAAACTTCCGAAAGGAATCAGCGAGCCTGAACTGACACGATATTTCGACGCTATAGCTGCCGAGAACAAGCCATTGCGCTGTTTTGCCGGAGCCGGTTTCTATCACCACTATACTCCTGCGGCGATACCGGCGCTGATGAGCCGTTCGGAGTTCTATACGGCATACACACCCTACCAGCCCGAAATATCACAGGGGACTCTGCAGTACATCTTCGAGTACCAGAGCATGATGTGCGCCCTCACCGGACTTGATGTATCGAATGCATCAATGTACGACGGGGCGACAGCCACAGCCGAAGCGGTTCTTATGGCGGTGAGCGCTTCAAAAAAGAAAAAACGCGTTCTGATTTCGGCAACGCTCGCGCCTGCGGTAGCCACTGTCATAGGCACATACGCCAAAGGCGCCGGCATTATTGTAGAGACCATACCCGACGACCGCGGCGAAACATCGAAGCGCGAGTTCGAAGAAATGATGGGCGCCGGCGACGTGGCTGCGGTTGTAGTTGCTTCGCCCAACTATTTCGGCATTCTCGAAGACTACAGCGGTTTCGCCGACATCTGTCACCGCTGCAAGGCATATTTCATAGTCAACAGCCACGCCTCGGCTCTTGGCTCAGTCCGCACTCCTGCCGAATGGGGTGCTGACATAGCATGCGGCGAGGCGCAGTCGCTGGGCATGCCGCTGAATTTCGGAGGTCCGTATCTAGGATACCTCTGCTGTACCAAAGCGCTTATGCGCAAGATGCCCGGACGTATCGTCGGCGCTACTACCGATCGCGACGGCAAGCGCTCTTTCGTCCTTACTCTTCAGGCACGCGAGCAGCATATCAGGCGCCAGAAAGCTACGTCCAACATCTGCTCCAACCAGGGCATAATGACACTACACGCAGCCATATATCTCAGTCTCATGGGCGCGGAAGGTCTTGCAAAAGTCAACGAGCTCAGTGCGGAGGCGGCTCACTCGCTTGCCCGCAAGCTTTGCGATACCGGCAAAGTGCGGATAAAATATCCCGACAAGCCCTATCTCAACGAGTTTGTGCTCGAAATTGCCGACCAGAAGCTGTCGTCAGACAAAATAATAGAGGCTGCAGCGGCAAATGGCATTCTCGCAGGCGTGAAACTGACAGAGAACGACCTTCTTGTGTGCGCTACCGAAATGTGCTCCCCCGATGATATCGAACAATATGCAGTTATGCTAAAAAGCTTGTAAATATGAACAAAGAACTATATCAACCGCTCATTTTCGAGCTTTCGCATGACGGACGCCGCGGCTATTCCCTCCCCGAATACCAATACGAGGACTGCGGATACGAGATACCCCCGCAGCTCCGGCGTTCAGAAAAGCTGTCGCTTCCGCAGGTCGACGAACCTACTGTTGTCCGCCACTATACAAACAGCAGCAACAATAACTTTGGCGTAGATACCGGTTTCTATCCTTTAGGGTCGTGTACGATGAAATACAACCCTAAGGCGAACGAGGCTATGGTAGCACGCGCCGGTGTTGCCGACCTGCACCCTTATCAGCCGGCATCGACAGTTCAGGGGGCGCTGCGCATCTACCGTACTCTCGAAAAAGCCCTTTCGGAAATCGGCGGCATGGCGGAATTCACATTGAATCCCTTTGCCGGCGCTCACGGCGAATACACGGGTCTTATGGTAATCCGCCAGTATCATCTCAGCCGCGCCGACGAGGCTCGCACACGTGTCATTGTCCCCGACTCGGCTCACGGTACCAATCCTGCGAGCGCGCACATGGCCGGATTCGAAATTGTTGAGGTAAAGAGTCTGCCGGACGGAACTGTCGATGTCGAGGATCTTCGCTCGAAGCTCGACGAGACGGTAGCTGCCGTCATGATGACTAATCCCAACACGGTCGGAATGTTCGAAAAGAATATCCCTGAGATTGCCGAGGCTGTCCACGCTGCGGGCGCGCTGCTCTACTATGACGGCGCGAACCTTAACCCGATGCTCGGTGTTGCACGCCCTGGCGATATGGGATTCGACGTAATGCATATCAATCTGCACAAGACATTCTCGACACCTCACGGCGGCGGAGGTCCCGGCGCAGGTCCTGTCGGAGTCCGTGCCGGTCTGGAGAAATTTCTGCCCAACCCACGCGTCGTGGAAAATGCAGACGGAAGTCTTGGTGTAGAATTCGGCGAGGATTCATTCGGTCAGGTCAGCGCTTGGCTCGGCAACTTCACAGTCCTTATAAAAGCGCTGAGTTACATTCTTACTCTCGGTGCCGAAGGCATCGCAAAAGTCGGTCCACTCGCGACGCTCAATGCAAATTATATAATGAACTCACTCAATGACCTCTATCTCCAGCCTATAGCCGGCCCATGCAAACATGAGTTCGTATTCGACGGACTGAAGGACAAGAGCACGGGAGTGACAACACTTGAGATTGCAAAATCGCTGCTTGACTACGGTTTCCATGCTCCTACAATCTATTTCCCTCTTCTTTTCCACGAGAGCATAATGATAGAGCCCACGGAAACGGAGACACCGGAAACGCTCGACGCTTTCATCGCCACTATGCGAAAGATTGCCGAAGAAGCAATTTCGGAGCCTGATAAAATTAAGAACGCACCCTACTCTACGCCTATATCGCATCCGGACGAGGACGAAGCTGCGCTCAATCCAGTCATTACATACGCTGATTTATGCAAATAGCAGATCTGATAATAATCGGGGGCGGTCCCGGCGGCTACGAAACAGCCGCCGAGGCTGCCGCTTCCGGTAAGAAAGTGATTCTTTTCGAGAAAGAAAACATAGGTGGCACCTGCCTTAATCGCGGTTGCATTCCGACCAAATGTCTGTGTGCTGCCGCCGAAGAAATTGAGCGCATCTCCGGAGCATCTGTATTCGGCATCGAAGCAACCTTTACGGCTTCATACTCCCGTGCACGAGAAAGAGCAAGCGAAGTAATAGCAGAACTACGTGGCGGTGTCGAAGGGTTGCTTTCGGCTGTCACGGTTATCCGAGCCGAGGCATCACTGACCGCTGACCGCACTGTTCTTGCCGGAGGCGAGGAATATTCCGCCGACCGAATAATCATAGCAACCGGCTCTCGTCCCTCAGAACTTCGAGGAATCGCCCCGTCACTTTATTGCAACAGCGACGATTTCCTCAAACTTGAAGAACTTCCTGCCCGGCTCGTCATAATAGGCGGGGGTGTCATCGGACTCGAATTTGCATCCATCGCTGCCGCTTACGGAACAGAAGTTACGGTCATAGAGTATTGCAAGGAAATTCTACCCGGTCTTGATTCGGACATTGCCAAACGATTGCGCACAGCATTGGGCAAACGTGGCATCAAAGTCGTTACAGACGCTGCCGTAACATCCATTGATAAGAACCACACGGTTTCATATACAAAAAAAAGCAAGGAATGCGTCGTTGAATCCGACCTTGTCATCGCCGCTGTCGGTCGCCGTCCGGTTCTTCCAGACGGATGTGCTGAAGCCGGAATAGAGCTGACTGAGAAAGGCTTTATAGCTGTAGACAGTGATTTCCGAACGACAGCCGAAGGCATATATGCTATCGGTGACGTCAACGGTATGTGTATGCTCGCTCATGCAGCATCGGCTCAGGGACGCAAAGTGCTCGGATGCAATCCTGATCTTGGTGTCGTGCCTTCAGTTGTCTTTACCATTCCCGAATGTGCCTTTGTCTGCAATGCCTGCAATGACGTTGAGTACGTCAGACTACCATACGGTTCAAACGGCAAAGCTCTTGCCTCGGCACAGGAGGGTCTGCTGAAACTGGGTTATGAACCGTCTACACGCCGTCTTGTGTCATGCGCCGCAATCGGTCCTCATGCGGCTGACATTATCGCGGAGGCAACACTTGCGATAGCAAAAGGAATGACGGCAGATGATCTATGTCGCGTCATCCATGCTCATCCAACCTTATCGGAACTCCTGTCTTCGGCAGCCTTTCGGATTCAAGTTTCCGAATAATGTTGGCTGTTCGAACATTTTTTTGTAATTTCGTGCCTTAAAAAGCACGGGTACATATCAAACGCTCAGTACTATGATAATAATAGGAATAGCCGGCGGAACAGGGTCCGGCAAAACGACAGTTGTAAATAAAATCATTAACAGCTTCCCTTCCGGCGAAGTCGCTGTCATGCCGCAGGACTCATATTACAAGGATTCCAGCCATATTCCACCGGAAGAACGCTCCAAGATTAATTTCGACGAACCCAAGTCAATCGAATGGAGCCTTCTCGTCAAGCATCTCGAAGACCTCAAGAAAGGCAACACGATTCAGATGCCTACTTATTCCTATCTGACATGCACCCGTCAGCCCGAGACTGTTGAGGTTAAGCCGACTGATGTTGTCATAGTGGAAGGCATTCTGGTTCTCTGTGACCCGACCCTTCGCGATATGCTCGATGTCAAGGTATTTGTCGATGCCGACGCCGATGACCGTCTTATCCGTGTTATCGCGCGCGACTGCATAGAGCGCGGTCGCACCCCCGAGATTGTCATCAATCGCTATCAGGACGTCCTGAAGCCCATGCACAATCTCTACATTGAGCCGTCAAAGCGTTATGCCGATCTCATTGTTCCGCAGGGCGGCAACAACACCGTTGCTATCGGACTTCTCACCGACTATATAGAAAGCCGTCTTCACAAAAGAGACTGCGGACATGTGACACATTCCAAAAACTGATATGGGACTCAGCTGGAGACATAAATCACAGGAAGAACAGAACACAGCGTTCCCCACTCCTTTCGAGAGAGTAGAAAAACCGGAGGGAGAAGATATTGTCGTTGACGAAATCATCACCGACGGTAACACGAAAGAAGAAATAATCGTAGAGGAAAAGAAACCCCTTGTCCTTCGAACCGACAACCTCGTCAAGCGATATGGCAAGCGCACTGTCGCCAACCATGTGTCGATAGATGTGACACAGGGCGAGATAGTCGGTCTTCTCGGACCTAACGGAGCCGGAAAGACGACGACGTTCTACATGACCGTAGGACTTATCCAGCCCAACGAAGGCAGCATCTACCTCAACGACCTCAACATCACCGGCTACCCCGTCTACAAACGGGCGCAGAACGGCATCGGTTACCTCGCACAGGAGGCTTCGGTTTTCCGCAAACTCAGCGTCGAGGACAATATACGAGCCGTGCTTCAGATGACGAAGATGACAAAAGAGGAACAGCGCGACAAACTCGAGAGTCTCATATCGGAATTCAATCTCGAGAAAGTCCGCAAGAATCTCGGCGACCAGCTTTCCGGCGGCGAACGCCGACGTACCGAAATTGCAAGATGTCTTGCAATCAACCCGAGTTTCATCATGCTCGACGAGCCTTTTGCCGGCGTCGACCCTATAGCCGTCGAAGATATCCAGAAAGTAGTCTATAAGCTCAAGGACAAGAACATCGGCATTCTTATCACCGACCACAACGCGCAAGAGACACTGCGAATAACCGACCGCGCATACCTGCTCTTCGAAGGACGCATACTTTTCCAGGGCACGTCGGAAGAACTTGCGGAGAATCCCGTTGTGCGCGAGAAATACCTCGGACGCGACTTCGTATTTTACCGCAAACGTCTCGGATAACAAGTATAATCAGTAATTCATCAAATATTATGTCAGAAGAAAACGCAACCCTCGACAACGAACAAGTCAAAGGACTCAATTTCGTCGAAGAAGAAGTATATAACGACCTGCGTGCCGGAAAGAACGGCGGCAGACTGAACACTCGCTTTCCTCCGGAGCCTAACGGCTATCTGCATATCGGTCATGCAAAAGCTATCTGCATGGACTTCGGCATCGCCGAGAAATTCGGCGGCACATGCAACCTCCGTTTCGATGACACCAACCCCGTCAAGGAAGACGTGGAATATGTAGACGCCATACGCGAGGATATACACTGGCTCGGTTTCGACTGGGGCAATCGCGAATACTATGCTTCCGATTACTTCCCCAAGCTCTACGACCTTGCCGTACGCCTTATTAAAGAAGGAAAGGCGTACGTCGACGACCAGACCAGCGAAGAGATAGCACGTCAGAAAGGCACCCCCACGACTCCAGGCGAGGAAAGCCCTTACCGCAACCGCAGCGTCGAGGAGAATCTTGACCTTTTCACACGCATGAATGCCGGCGAATTCGATGAAGGCAGCCGCGTACTGCGTGCAAAGATAGACATGGCGTCGCCCAACATGCACTTCCGCGATCCCATCATGTACCGTATCATCAAGACTCCCCATCACCGCACAGGCACAACTTGGAAAGTTTACCCCATGTACGACTTCGCGCATGGTCAGAGCGACTATTTCGAAGGCGTCACCCACTCTATCTGCACGCTTGAGTTCGTCGTTCACCGTCCACTCTACGAGTATTTCGTAAAGGAACTCGCCGACGAAACATATTGTCCGCGCCAGATTGAGTTCAACCGCCTCAACCTCACCTACACCGTAATGAGCAAGCGCAAGCTTCTTCAGCTTGTCAAGGAAGGTCTTGTCGCCGGCTGGGACGACCCCCGTATGCCGACCATCTCGGGTATGCGCCGCCGCGGCTACACACCGGCATCGATCCGAAACTTTGTCAACACGATTGGTTATACGAAATACGAGGCTCTCAACAGCGTCAGCCTTCTCGAACATGCCGTGCGCGATGACCTCAACAAGATTGCAACACGCGTAATGGCAGTCATCAACCCCCTGAAAGTCGTCATCACAAACTATCCCGAAGGCAAGGTTGAAACCGTGACGATGGAGAACAATCCCGAGGATTCAGAAAGCGGAGTTCATGAAATGCCGTTTAGCCGCGAGATTTATATCGAGCGCGACGACTTCATGGAAAATCCTCCCAAGAAGTTCTTCCGTCTCGCTCCCGGCTCGGAAGTCCGTCTCAAAGGCGCATACATCATCAAATGCGACGAAGTAGTCAAAGATGCCGAAGGCAATATCACCGAACTTCACTGCTCATACGACCCCGAAACACGCAGCGGTCTTCCCGGCGCGTCGCGCAAGGTCAAAGGCACCCTCCACTGGGTATCGGCGCCCCACGCGGTCGACGCGGAAGTACGTCTCTACGACAGACTCTTCGACGTTGAGAATCCTGCTGCCGAGCCTGACCGCGACTTCCGCGAAATGCTCAATCCTGATTCGCTCAAGGTCGTTCAGGGCGCCAAGCTCGAACCATTCATCATCAAGAATTCCGAAAAGGGCGCGAAGTTTCAGTTCCAGCGTGTCGGCTACTTCACACCCGACTACGACTACACACCCGAGCACCCGGTATTCAACCGCACTATCGCGCTGAAGGATACATGGGAGAAGGTGCAGAAAAACAGCTGACCTGCGGATGGATAACGAAAACAATTCGCGCGAAGAACTTTACCTCCGTTTCCGCAAATCGCTCTCAGAGCCTGTAACAGACAGATTCTTCGATGAAGACGAGCTCGCCGACATATACGACTATGCCGGCGACCTTGACGACGACTATGTGCAGCTCGAAGTGCTTCTTTGCGGAGCGCGTCTCTATCCCGACAGCCATAGGCTTGCCGAACGCAAGGCACTGCTCTACCTCGATACTACCGACGACGAGACAGATGAACGCACCAAAGCCGCCGAGAGCTATCTCGCCGACAATCCCGACGCGACATCGGCGCTCTTCGACATCGCCCGTCTTGAAGTAAAGCATCCGGCGAACCCGGTAGAGGCTCTTGAGTTTCTGATCAACCAGTATGACACCTTCGACGATGAGGACATCATCCGTCTTGTCGGACTTGCGGTCGACCTCGACAGCTACGACTGGCTCGTGCAGAATATTGACCGTATCGCTGCCAAAGTTCCTTTCAAGCCATCTTTTTACTATGAGCTGGCGCGAGAGGCTGACGACCGCGGTGACGACGGGACGTTAATTCGTCTTGCCGACGCTCTCATTGAAATCGAACCTTTTACCGTCGCGTACTGGCTGCTTCTGCTGCGAGGACAGGCACGCTCGGGAATGGATGATGAAGCCCGCCAGACATTCGACTATGCCAAGGCGCTTGCCGGAGATACCCCCGAATCGATATTCGCCCTCGGCGACATCGCTTACCATCATGCTCCCGCACTTCTTTCAGAGCTAATAGAGCCCGTAAAAAGAATCGCCGATAAAAATCCTGACGACTTCTACTATACCGATGGTCTCTGTGCGATATACTCGAAGCTGAACTACAGCGAGGCTTTCATCCGCAAGACACTCAGGGATTTTCTCCTTCGTCATCCCGAAAATTCCGCCGCTCTGAGCCAGTATATCGGTCTGAGCCCGAAAGACGCTGTCGAGCGTCTGGACGCTTTCATTGCCGCAGATCCGGATGGTGCCGCAAATTACGACATCGAAGATCTGCTGCGCTCCTTATGTTCTCGCGGAGATTTCGCAACTGCCGACAAAGTGCTTGAGCGTTTCGAGTCGCCCGAAAACGAAATAGATCCGAACCGCTTCGCACTCGAAACAGAGATTAAGTTCCGGCTCGGCAATTACGCGGGTGTTGTTGCATTATGCGACAGAGCTCCTGCCGCTCTTGAAGCGCTTGTCCATGATCCCTTGCGCGGGCCGGCTGCAACATATATCTATGTTCTCTCGCTGATTAAAACGGGCAATTTCGCAAGCGCCATGGAATATGTCAAAAGCGTGCAGTCTTTCTTCGAAAGCGCGATAAAGGTTGTACCGCTTCCGCTGAGAATGGGTATACGCAGCCTCTTCACCTTTATTGACAAAATGGAACGTCACGGAGCAGACGAAGTAATCTATTGGGAAAACTTCGATATGATTTTCAGCGACCAGCATTAGACAATTCTGACAATATTTGGTTTCTGACAACTTTCAGAGTTGTCAGAAACTTTTTATATATAGCTGTATATCAGCGAAAATTATTTCGCGACGATACAAATTGTTGTCCAAAACGAATATCATATATTCAAAAAAGTTTGTCGGTTACAAAACTTTTCCTTAGCTTTGCATACACAAAATGACAACCACGAAAACATAACAAACACAAACAATGATCCAGGTAGTAGTCAAACGTGACGGCAGAGTCGTTGGTTACAACGAAGAAAAAATCAAGGCGGCAATCCGCAAGGCAATGCTGACGACCGATCTCGGCGAAGACGAGTCGCTCATCCAGCAGATTTCCGACCGTATCGGTGCACGAGGCTCCGAGCGCATGACCGTAGAGGATATTCAGGACATGGTCGAGCTCGAGCTGATGAACAGCCCGCGCAAGGAAGTCGCCAAACGCTATATAGCATATCGCGACCAGCGAAACATCGCCCGCAAAGCCAAGACCCGCGACATCTTCCGCGAGATTATCGAGGCAAAGAACAACGACGTAACCCGAGAAAACGCGAACATGAATACCGACTCCCCGGCCGGTATGATGATGAAATTCGCAAGCGAGACTACCAAGCCCTTCGTCGACGACTATCTGTTGTCGGCAGAAGCACGCGAAGCCGTAAGACACAATTATCTCCATATCCACGACAAAGACTACTACCCCACAAAGAGCCTCACTTGCGTTCAGCATCCACTTGACAATATACTCTCGCGCGGTTTTATTGCCGGTCACGGTGAATCACGCCCCGCCAAACGCATCGAGACGGCAAGCGTCATTGCCTGCATATCGCTTGAAACCGCACAGAACGAAATGCACGGTGGTCAGGCTATTCCTGCATTCGACTTCTACCTTGCCCCTTTTGTGCGCTCGTCGTTCCTCGAGGAAACAGCTACTCTCGAAAACCTCGAAGGCAGGGAACTGCCGGCACTAAGAGAGGCAAAGATAACAGACTATATAATCAGACCGCTCGACGGACTCAAAGGCGACGAACGCCTTCTCCAGCACGCCGTCAACCGCAC
>JAGBDG010000076.1 GCA_017937625.1 Muribaculaceae bacterium
ATAGCGGTGGCTATGTGACCGATGAACGATGGGCAAGTTAACAAAAAGACGCCAATCCGGTACTATTGTTAAAAAACGGCAGCTCCAGAGTAATTTTCAAATATCAGTCCGCGGGTACCAAAGGCTGCGTCTCCAAAAATTCTGAGTGTCTATATATCTTCGTCTCAGTCACATAGCCACCGCTATGCTCCTTCGGCTCAGCTATAAATCCATCTCAGACTTTTTGGCCTGTGGTTTAACAGATATTATGAAACGCCCTCTAAATGTATTGTCATAAAAACAAAACCGCCGGGGTCCCCGACGGTTTTGTTTTTTAATGGTTAGCGGATTACTCAAGCTTCTTACCGAGGAGCTCGACACGTAGTGCCGTCCAGTCGGAACCGCCGAGGATTATCTGGTCCTTGACGTTCGCGACACCGTCTTCGGTGAGAACGGTATTGACATCGTTCTTTCCGGCGGCAACCGTGATTGTATTGGCGCCCATGCCTTCGACGTCCGGTGCCCACCAGCTCCAGCCGAGGCAGATACATACGGTGATGTCAGCGTCGTGGTCGGCAGTGGTAACGCGGAGCACATCGCCCACCTCAGGAACAACTTCCCCGAAGTCGAGGTTATAGTCTCCGCCGACGCTCATGTAGATCCAGTTTGCCCAGCTCGGCTCAATATATGCCTCACCTTCCCAAAGAACAATTGGCAGAAGGACAATCTTCTCAAGTTTAAAGTTAGTACCGCTGAGGTGCATTACCGGAGCGCCGGTAGTGAAGTCTTCGACAAGTTCTTCGGTCATAGTTATGATGACTTCCTTGGTCTCCGAAGTTATGCCGATATTGTTGATATCGCCTTCACCACCGAGGTCGATGCCTGCCCAGTTGCCGCGGCAATAGCAGAAACGTGAGTCGTCCTGCGCGCCGGAAATGACAAACTTGAGCTTCTGACCTACCTTGGGAGCGTACCCGCCGAAGTCGAAATCGGATGCGTTAGGCTCGAACCAGTTCCATGAGGTAATCTCGAAGCCCGCACTCCAGACGACAGAGCCAATTTCCTCGGGTTCGTCACCGCCGCCTGCTATCTCGTCGGACAGTGTGAAACCGGTGGTAAGATAAGTCTTGCCGCTGCAGTCGACAAGGGTGACATCGGCAGGACCCACCGCGATTCCCATAGGCACGGGGATATAAAGGAGGCTTGTCGATTTGCGGCGGAACTTGACAGCGTCGATTTCCACAGGATTGCCGTCGGCACCGGGGAATATAGCCTTGCTTATAAACTCGAGGTCGGTACCGTAGATTTCGATACGCTCGTTGATTTTGACAACTGCATCGAGAGGCGCTACTATGCTGACTGCGGGCGCGCCGATAGTCATGGGCACGCGCGAGGTGACGCTCTCGCCATTAGTCTCTATGGTAAGGTCGCCGCCTTTGGCGTCGATGCCTTCGGGCACGATGACGGAGATGAGCCCTGAGCCGACCTTATTGATTTCGGTAGCCTTGACACCACCGGGGAACACTACTGCCGTGACGTCGCCGAGACCCGTGCCGGTAATGGTCACTTCCTGACCGGCGATAACCTTTGTCGGGGCATAGGAGGCGATTGAGAGACCGCCGATGCTGTTTTCATCTTTGTCGTCGCTGCAGGAAGAGAGGAAAAGACCGGCGAAGAGTGCCATACCCGCTCCCAGTTGCGACAAGAATCTATATTTTCTCATATTCATTAGTCGATTCGAAATTCGTGAATAGTCTTATTACCACTGAGGATTCTGAACCAGATTGTGGTTTTTGTTGATTTCGCTCTGGGGAATAGGATAGAAGTAATATTTATCGTTCCACTGACGGGTCTTGTCACCGCGGGTAAGCTGCAGGTCGCCGGCAGCGTCGAGAGTGAGATTTGCCACTTTGACCGACGAGAAGCAATCGGCACCCTTCTTCCAGCGACGTACATCCCAGAAGCGATGACCCTCGAAAGCAAGTTCTACCATACGTTCACGCATGTAGCGCTCCTCGAAACCGTCGTTGCCCTCGAAAAGAGGCATGTCGATGTCGGGACGGCTGCGGAGCACGTTGACGGCATCGTTAGCCGACATTCCGAACTCGCCTGCTGCGGTGGCGTCGCCTAGATAATTATAGACAGCCTCGGCGTAGTTGAGGTAGAATTCGGCGAGGCGCATATTGATCCATGTGTGGCGACGTGTGGTCGAGTTGTTAGCCGTGGTCACGCAATTGCCGTCAACGAATTTGCGCAGATAGTAGCCTGTCGTGGTGGCGTTGGTCTTGGGAGCACCATTGAAACCGCCGGCATAAGTCTCGATAGTGATAGCCTGGTCGGAGTTTGTGGGCCATGTGTCGCCGTTCTTGACAATTGTAAGGGCGAAACGGGGATCAAGACCCTCGTAAGGATTCTCGGCGGTAACGTTGATGTTGCCGGGATGGGTCTCGCCGAAAGTCTTGCCGGTGGCGCGATACTCGTAAGCGTCGACGAGCGACTGCGTGGGACAGTTGCCTGAACTACCGTTCTCTACGCCTACAGGATAGTTGTAGCGTTCAACCTGATTGCTTTCCGCTACGCCAAGGGCAAAGATGAACTCAGAATTATAGAACGCGTCGTGACCCCAAAGCATTTCATAAGAGCTGAGAGTATTGCCCCAGAGCGGCGCATTGTCAATCACGAATTTGTTAGCTTCGGCAGCCTTGCGCCACAGTTCCTTGTCACCCGTGGTGTTGAAGAGGGGCGAAGCGGCGTAGAGAAGCGCGCGAGCCTTGAGACCGAGAACGGCACCTCTGGTAGCACGACCGAATTCCTGACCGGGTACATCATTGTAGCTGAACGGGAGATATTCGGCAATGGCGTCACACTCGTCGACGATGAACTTGAATATCTCGGAAGCGGGAGTGCGGGTCACGTTGTTAGCCTGCGCGTTGGTAAGGGTGGTCGTCACAAGAGGCACATCGCCGTAAGCGCGGACGAGCTCGAAATAGAACCATGCGCGGAGGAAGCGGAGCTCGTAGGGAAAAAGCTCGAACTGCTGCACCATCTGGTCGTATGTCGGGTCGTACTCGTAGTCCGACAGGTCGATCTTGTCGAGACGCTCGAGGTACATGTGAACTTGCGCTATGGCGCGGTACGAGTTACTCCAGGTGTTCTCGAAGGGATAGGAGGGAGTCCAGCCGCCGTTATAGTACTTGTGAATATCTGAGTAAGAGTTCACATAGTCGGACTCGTCGGTGGCGCTGCTCATGAAAGCTCCGCCGTAGAGATCCTGCTTCATTTCGCTGGGCACTTGTGCATAGACGTCGTACACCAGATTCTTGATACCGTTCAGAGGGCTGTTGTAGGTCCATTCCTCATCGCGGCTGTTCGCCTCGTTGTAGCCGAGGTCGGCGCAGCTTGCCAGAATCAGCGCCGACATGGCGAGTATAGAATATTTTATCTTGTTCTTCATGTTTGAATCGGGATTAGAATGTTACGTTAAGACCTACATTGATCGACTTGAATGCCGGATAATATGTATTATAGGGCATTTCCGCATCCATGGCGTCGAGATTGTCGAACGACAGAAGGTTGGCTCCCTGTACGAAGACGCGTGCGTTCTGCATGCCTGCCTTATGTGCGATTGCGGCAGGCAGTCTGTAATAGAGCTCGCAGTTGCGCATCTTCAGGAAGTGTACGGTCTTCGACCATACGTCGCTCTCCTGACGGTTGTTGCTCACGTCGAGTGTAGTAAGGCGAGGATACCTGGCGCCGGCACCTGCCACATCCCAGCATTTGGTGTAGTACTCTTTCGAAAGGTTGTTGTTCGAAGCGCCGATGACGTTCCAGACTCCTGTCACATTGCGAAGGTCAACCACGTAGTCGCCTGCGCCCTGGAACCATGCGTTGAGACCGAAACCACGCCATTCTATACCGATATTGAACTGATAGTTCAGTTCGGGAAGACCGGAAGCCTTGCCGAGAGAGACCTTGTCGAACTGATTGATGACCTTGTCACCATTCATGTCGACATACTTGATGTCGCCGGGTCGCACGTCGGAGAATTCCTGACGGTTGCTTGCCGCGATATCGGCTGCGTCGGCAAAGAAACCAGCCGTGCGGTATCCCCAAGCTTCGTTTACACGGTGTCCTACGGGATCGGTCAGAGGATAGGTAGGTGTTCCGATATACTTGGTCACCTTGTTGTGGTTCCACGACAGAGCAGCGCCTGCATTTACCCAAAGATCATCTGTAATCTTGGCTGCGTATTTTGCACTGAGTTCGAAGCCATAGCTCTCGACCTCGCCCACGTCGTTGTATGCCGACTGTATGCCGACAACATACGAGTTCTCATTGTCTGCCGAAAGCATGATATGGCTGTTCTTCTGGTAAAAGGCGTCGGCTGTGAAGTCGAGAACACCAAAGAGACGGAGGTCAGTACCGACATTAACACTCTTTGCAGTTTCCTGAGTGAAATCGGTAGTCGGGAACGAACCGAGAGATGCGCCCCAGGATGAGCTGTAGTTCAGACCGTTGACAAAGTAGCCGTGTGAAGCGTCCCAGACGGGGAGCCACATGCCGTAGGTCGGCATATAGTCGGTGTGCTGTATGGCGCCCGAAGCACGCACCTTGCCGTAGTTGAGTACTCCCTCGGGATTGTTGGCGTAGATATAGCCGAGCGAGAGCACCGGAGAGAACGCCCACTTCGAGGGATAGCACCGGTTCGAGCCGTTTCCGGCAAGAACGAGATCGGCGAGATAACGGTTGGCGTAGTCATAGTGGAATATGCCCTGGAGGTTATGGCGGTAATAGGTATGACCGCGTCCGTCGCGCGACTCGCCTTTGGTATCGTAAAGGAACGTAGCGCTGAAATGGTCCTCGGGAAGGAAAGAATGCTTCCAGTTGATGCCGAGAGCGCCGTTTGCGATCCACCACTGGCTGTCGGTCCAGTTGGAGAAAGTATAATCCGAGTTTTTGTCGCCATAGACAACCTCAGTGATTGCACCCGGATCGCCGATAGCGCCGCCGGCATAGTATTCGTAGCCGTACTGATGCGAGCGGCTCTTGCGCTCGCGTATGATTGAAGAATTGGCGTACGCGCCGCTGATGAAGATGCTCAGACCCGGAGTGATGAAATCAAGTTTTTGCGAAAGCTTGCCGTTCACCCATAACTGGCGCTGGTGGCTCTTGCTGTATCCCGACTCCTGTATGGCAGCCGCCGGGTTGGCGTCGCCGTAGAACTCATTGCCGCCCCAGAGTCCGGTAGAGGTCTTGAAGGGGAATGCGGTGGCGGGCAGACGGTAGAACGAATTTGCGATATTGTCGGCAGTCATCGATGCCGGACCTTTGGTCTCCTGGAAGATACCGAGGAGGTTCACGTTCATCGTGGTGGTGCTTGTAAGAGTAAAATCAAGATTCGTGCGTATATTGGCCTTCGACTGACGGAGCTGCGAATTATAGTCGGTCTGCTTCGTGTCCTTGAGGGCGCCGCGCGAGTCTACATAGTCGATATTGGCATAGTAGCGCACTCGGTCGGTGCCACCGGTAACTGTCACATAGCCGTGATCCTGCTCTGCCCTGTTCTTGAATGTAAGGTCACGCCAGTTGATGTCGGGATACATGAAGGGGTCGGATACGTCGCGGAAACGCTCGAGTTCGCCGTCGGTATATGCAGCGGCAAGACCGTCGTTC
>JAGBDG010000077.1 GCA_017937625.1 Muribaculaceae bacterium
ATACACGGCGATAACTTATCTCGTGTTCCGCAGACGTTACGGACTGAGACTGCGCAAAGGGATATGGCTTTTTATATGGTCTATCGTCGCTCTGGGCGTCGCGGCGTTTATCGTCGACTACTTCTTCGGTCCATGGGCGACAGCGGTATTGCTCGTTCCGGCTGCGCTCATAGCCGTGCGCGTACTGAGATAATCTGATTACAGTCCGCCCGAAGCGCCGCCGCCGCCGGTCATACCGCCGCCGAAGCCTCCTCCGAAACTTCCTCCGCCTCCAAAACCACGTCCACCGCCGCCTCCGCCAAGAATAACAGGAGCAGCGAGCATAGGGATTATAAAAGTTTTCCCGGTTACATGACCGCAGTTGAGGCATCTGTAGTTCTTTATGCCGGCACCCTCATGTCTGGTTGTAGCCTCGCGGAGAACACGCACGCCTGAAAGACGGCTCGTCATTCCGCCGCACTGCTCGCAGCGCACATAGCCCGAATTTATTTTCTCGTAAGGCTCTATGTCGGTCTCGCCGCAGTTGGGGCACAGCCACACGTCATAGTCGACGGTACCAATCTGCTCCTCGGTATCCTGAGCCGGGGTAAGATAGTCGTTGTCATGCACCTCGTCGACTTTATTCATCATAGTTCCGCAGTTGGGACACTTGTGGGGCATATTGCGCAGACGTTTCATCATCAGCAGAAGCGGAACAGAAGCCACAGCCGGAATACCCAGCCCGAAGAAAGTCAGGGCGAGATAGAGAGGCTTGAGATTGTTGAGCGCACGGTATTTTTCGATATTCGGGCGCTTGCGGTTGTTGTAGAGCGTCATAAGAAGAACACCGAGAAGTATCAGCGCTATCATTGCGCTTATTCCGAGAATGGTCTTGAAAAATGATTTCAGGTCAAGGTCATCGTCCTGGGCGAAGTCCGCATCCTGCTCACCCGAAAGAATCTCGTCGCGCACATCAGGGTTCATCAGAATATTTCCAACAGTCTCCACTGCGCCAAGCATGCAGCCGTCGTAGTCACCCTGCCGGAAAGGCGGCGACATCTTCTCGCGGATAATCTTTGCGCAGATGATATCCGGCAGAACACCTTCAAGACCATAGCCGGTTCGAAGAGCCGCGCGCTTTATATCCTTGACCATCAGTATCAGGAGTCCGTTGTCCTTGTCGGACTTGCCGACACCCCACGCCGAGAACAGTTCTGTGGCGAATGTGTCGATGTCCTCTCCCTCGATATTGTCGACAGCGACAGCAACGACCTCGGCGGAAGAGTTGCGCCGTATGTCGCGGAGTACGGCGTTCATGCGGTTGACAGCGGCAGGGGAAAGTATCCCGTCGGGATTGCTTACATACTGCGAGCTATCCGCCACGTGGACGTTAGGAATCTGTTCGACAGTATAGGTGGCTGCCGAAACGCTCAGCAAAGCCACGACGAAGGCTGCTATGAGGAAAAGGACTCTTTTCATAAATCAGACGGCGGGAAGCGAGGTCCCGTTAAGTTTGCGGTAAAGGTCGAGGGCGTAGACGTCGGTCATAGCCGACACGTGGTCGAGAACCGCCTGCAGCTTGCCGTAGAGCGTAGGCGCATTTACGTCGTACTGCTCAGGGAATTTGGCGAGTAGAAGCCGCGAGTAGTTCAGCTCGGGATGTGTTACGGCATCGACAAGACGCTCCATCAGAAATGTAACAATCCGGTTACCGGCAAGTTCGATGTCGACGACCTCCGAGGCTCGATAGATCTTTGCCCACGACAGCTCGTTGCATCGCTCGTAGCCTTCGCGCTCGAGCTGACGTACATGCTTGATGAGAGGCGAATCGAAAGTGCCGGACAGAATAGCGTCCTCATTCTCGATGAATGTAGCGGCACACTGCTCCACGAGAGCCCCGACGACGCATGAGCGAAGGTAGGCAATCTTCTCATTGGGGTCGGATACTGTGTCCATCGTCCGCATCATAGCCGCACGGCGCTCGTTGTCGAAGAATCCGAGGAAAGCGTCGATGACCTGATCAGTGGTGAGTATGCGGAGCTTATGGGCGTCCTCGATGTCCATCACCTCATAGCAGATGTCGACGGCAGCCTCCACGATATAGACAAGCGGATGACGCGCATAGCGGACGGGACCGTCGTCCGCCGACATACGCAGGATGCCAAGCTCTTCGGCGACACGGACATAGTCGTCTTTCTCCGACGTGAAAAAACCGAACTTGCCGTTAGAGAGCAGGGATTCAAAAGGATATTTGACGACCGAGGCGAGCATGGAGTACGTCATGGCAAAACCGCCCTTGCGGCGACCCTTGAACTGATGCGTGAGGACACGGAAAGAGTTGGCGTTGCCCTCGAAGCGGGTCAGATCTGCCCACTCGGCATCGGTCAGCTGACCGCGCAGCGCTTTGCCGGCACCCTCGCTGAAGAATGTGGCAATGGCGCGCTCGCCGGAATGACCGAAGGGGGGATTGCCGAGGTCATGCGCGAGGCACGCCGCTGCGACGATGTCGCCGAGATGGTCGAAGTGCTCTGTCGGCTCACCTTTGGCGGCGTACTTGCGTCGGAGCGACTGCGCGACAGAGTCTGCCATCGACTTTCCAACGCAAGCGACTTCCATGCTGTGCGTCAAACGGTTGTGAACGAAAATGCTGCCAGGCAGGGGAAATACCTGCGTCTTGTTCTGCAGACGGCGGAAGGGCGACGAGAAGACAAGACGGTCGTAATCGCGCCGGAAATCGGTGCGGGTGGCGTTCTTTTTAGGGTCGTGGTAGTCCTCGAGTCCGAAGCGTTTGTCGTTTACGAGGCGCTCCCAGTTCATTGATCTGCCCATGAGCTGCCGGCGTAGCCGATATATGTGGCAGGGCTAAGCGCATGGAGCTCGGCGCGGACGTCTTCCGTGATGCCTGTCAGACCGTCGATGAATGTGCTGATAGCCTTTTCGTCGATGTGCTCGTTGGTGCGGGTAAGAGCCTTGAGAGCCTCGTATGGCTTGGGGTAACCCTCGCGGCGGAGTATGGTCTGGATGCCTTCGGCTACCACTGCCCAGTTGTTGTCGAGGTCGGCAGCAAGAGCCTTCTCGTCGACGATAAGCTTTCCGAGACCCTTGAGCGTAGACTCTAACGCTATGAGAGTGTGTGCCAGAGGCACACCGATGTTACGGATGACTGTAGAGTCGGTGAGGTCACGCTGCAGACGCGAGACGGGTAGCTTGTGGGAAAGATGCTCGTAGAGGGCGTTGGCTATGCCTATGTTACCTTCCGAGTTTTCGAAGTCGATGGGGTTGACCTTGTGAGGCATAGCCGACGAGCCTACCTCGCCAGCCTTTATCTTCTGGTGGAAGTAGCCCATGGAGATATAGCTCCAGATGTCACGGTCGAGGTCAAGGACAATGGTGTTGGCACGTTTGAGGGCGTCGAGCATGCGGGCGAGACCGTCGTAGTTGGAAATCTGTGTGGTATGCTGCTCACGTACAAGACCGATGCTCTTGAGGAAGTCATTAGCCACCTTGCGCCAGTCTACTGCGGGGAATGCGGCGCGGTGGGCGTTGAAATTGCCGGTTGCTCCGCCGAACTTGCCGTAGCCGGGGATGCTGCGGATCTCTGCGACTGCGACGTTGAGGCGGTAGAGGAATACTCCTATCTCCTTGCCGAGCGTGGTGGGCGACGCGGGCTGACCATGTGTACGGGCAAG
This sequence comes from Muribaculaceae bacterium, assembly GCA_017937625.1. GTDB lineage: Bacteria > Bacteroidota > Bacteroidia > Bacteroidales > Muribaculaceae > CAG-873. The sequence goes on from JAGBDG010000077.1 coordinate 3,669, forward strand.
CATGGGAAGTGAGAGGCAGCGCTTTGTAAGCTCGTCGAGCGCGGCGGAGAGGCGGTCGAAAGCGGGCAGGATGACCTCAGCGACAGCGTCGGCAAGCATCTTGGGGAAAGATGTGTTGTTGATGTCCTGCGAAGTAAGACCGAAATGGATGAACTCGCAGTATTTCTCAAGTCCGAGCTCGGCGAAACGCTCCTTGAGATAGTATTCGACGGCTTTGACGTCGTGGTTGGTAGTGCGCTCGATGGTCTTGACCTTCATCGCCTCTTCGGGAGTGAACACGGCGGGGGCGTAGATGGCTCGGAGCGCTATTTTCTGTTCCTCGGTCAGCTCAGGCAGCTGCTTGAGCCCGAGGGTACTGAGCATTATGAAATATTCCACCTCGACGTACACGCGGTAGCGTATGGTGGCATACTCTGAGAAATAGTTTGCGAGAGGTTCTGTCTTTGAGCGGTAGCGACCGTCGACAGGCGAGACGGCAGTGAGTGTTGATAGTTCCATTACGGTTGAAATGTGGCTATATGTCGTTGTTTTTTTTCTTCAAGAATCTCGTCTATTGTCAGGAAAATGCCTGTTTCCTCAACGTCGCCGAACTCGTCGTTGATTGCTGTGCCGAAGATGCGCATGGTAGGCGACAGACTCATGTAGGCATGCACGAGCGGAGGGATAGAGTTGCCGCGGGCGCGCACATAGTTGTTGAGCAGCTTGAAATCTTCGTTGAAGTCGGCTCCGCACAGCTCTGCATCCATCTTCTCCTTGTCGCAGGGCATCACGAAAGGCTTGATCGGGCGCACGAGGTTGTCCGGGTCGGAAAAATGCTTGTTGAGGAAGTAGTAGATCATGCTGCGGCACTCGGGCGTGTAGCTCGGGTACATGGTGACCTTTCCGAAAAGATAACGCATGTCGGGATAGATATGCGTGAGCGCTCCGAGACCGTCCCAGAGATTGTCGAGAACGTATATTGCCGCAGAGCCGGCGCGCGACGACTGGAATTCAGTACGCACGAAGGACCTTCCGAGCTCTATGGTATGTGGAAGATAGTCGCGCAGGAAACGCTCCGAGAAACGGAACATGTGCCCGGTGGCGATACGCGGACTGCCGTTCGGCTCGAGGACGATATCTGTTCCGCAGAGGAAGCGGTAAGCTCCGAGAATCATCTTCTGAACCGGATTCCAGACAATGAGCTGCCGGCACGGATTCTCCATCATGTCGAATTCGTCGATGTCGCAGTCCTTGCCTGTGCCTCCGCCTGCGGCGCGGAATGCTATCTCGCGCAGTCTGCCTATCTCACGCATCGTGTTCGGCGCATTGGAGGCGGTGACGACATAGATGTCGTTTCCGCCCTTGTTGGCGTGCCGAAGGAAACGTTCCGGTGTGAGTTCCGCTTCTATCAGTTCGGTTGCTATGGGGTCTATGATATTATCCATTTAGCTGATTTACTTTTCTTTAAGATTATAGACAATCTCCCTGAGCCTCAGTGCCTCCCGTGCCGCGCCAGAGCCTCCTTCAAGTTCCTGCCATCGTATCGGCTTGCCGATGGTGAGCGTGAAAGTTCTGCCTGCAGACCGGAATACCTCTCGGGGCAACAGCGCCATCTCAAGATTGAATCTGATACCCAGTCGCTTGCGCCATAAGGCGGTACGATAGAACGACCGAGAATTCCTGCCGTCGAAAAACACCGGTACTATGTCGCGGTGGCTCTCGATAGCCTTGTTGATGAACATCTTGTTCCATGCAAGGTCGGCGATGCTGCCGTCGGGCTGAAGCCTCGAGCATAGTCCCGAGGGGTAAATCACCACCGGACTGTCGCCCGAAAGCGCCTTGTCAAGACTCTGCGCCGACTTGCGGCTTTGGGCACCGAGCTTGTTGACGGGGATGAAGCAGTCGCGCAGCGGCTCGACTGCCATAAGGAGGTCGTTGACCACGAAAAGCGCCGTCTTGCCGTAATGACGGGACACAAACGATATCATCGATATTCCGTCGAGTCCTCCCAGAGGATGGTTGGAGGCGATGATTATGCGGCTGTCGGCGGGCAGGTTCTCTTCTCCGCGTACTTTCAGCGTCACACCGAGTTCGGAGAGCACGCCGTCGCAGAAGTCGGAGTCGCGCTTGGGAAAGTTTACTTTCAGGAGATTGTTGAGTTTGTCCTGGCAGATAAGCCGTTCAAGATACCTCAGGGCAAAACGCGGCACAAAGCGGCTGCGGTCGCCCAGACGGCTCCTGACCACTTCGGTGATATTGATACTTATAGGTTTATCTGCGTCCATAATAATCAAGCTACAAAATTATTAAATAATCTGCAATTATCATACGCCACCGCTCAAGTTTTCACCAACTTTTTTCGTAGGAAAGATTCTGTAGAGTCC
>JAGBDG010000078.1 GCA_017937625.1 Muribaculaceae bacterium
CCTCAAGACCGGCAACCGTCTCGGCGACAACGCCCAGACTTGCTTCATCGAGCTCGTTGACTACAACGAGGCAATGCTCAAGGAAGCAGCTCCCAAGGCTAAGACCCGCCGCAGCCGCCGCAAATCTGCAGCTCCTGCCGCAGAGGCTCCCGCAGCTGAATAAACAACAAGCCATAATTCAAAAAACAGGGCATCCCGCCGGGATGCCCTGTTTTATTTTTTGGCGGGAAACGAAATAATGGCTATATTTGCGGCGCGTTCAGAAATGGACGCGCACATGTTTTTATAAGGCGTTTCGTGCTTTATCCTTTACAAGGAAATCGCCAATTTCAATGCAACGAGGATAACAGCAGTCGACGAACGCTCATGCTTGTCGTATATCCACTCCCCGGCAAGGGGACTCGGTATTCCGATAAGGCGTGGGAGTGGACTGTTTATCCGTTGTAGGGCGTTTGGCGATGCCTCTTGTAAGATATACAGGAACATCATTCCACGCCTATTTTGTCAAATAACGTAAACGTCAATTCGGGAATGGATGCGACACCAATCAAAGCTATGAAAAAGCTAAATCTACTTTTTTCTGTTCTTCTGTGCCTCTCGGCAAGCGCCGTTCGAGCCGAAATTACCCCCAATCCCGTTTTCTCAGAGTTCCAATACGGCTATGAGCCGCGTATTGCCATGAACGTTGATGAATATGGAGAGTCAACTTTCCGACCTGCTGTCGTTTATGAAAATGGCGATAATCTTGAAGTGACAGTTTTCGGTGCAAAATTTGCTGTTGAAAAGCAGTTCGAGCTTAAAAATGTTCTGAAAGCAGGATATAATAGATTTAAGTGCGAATATTTAGAAATCGCGACTGCTGAGCTTGGAGAGGTAATTGTTACACGGAATTTCTTTGTTAAGAATGACAAATGGTGCGTTATAGTACGTTTTGACAACGAGACAGGAGAAGTCTATCACATTATTGACGAAGACGGTAATGATCTCGGTGAACTTCCTTTGCTGTCCAAAGCGCAATTTGTTGCATTTGATAATATTTGGGATGGTGGTACGCCATACTTGCTGGAACAAGATTATCGGATAGATCTCAATGAAGACTATTTCCAGCTTTATACCTTTACGGGTACTACCGGCATTCAGGCTGTGAAAGCCGCATCGTTCAATGCCGCATATCCCAACCCGCTGCATGCCGGACAGACATTTACAGTCGATTTCGCCGAGCCTGCCGACGATGCCACATTTTTCTGCGTCATCGACATGAACGGACGTCAGGTCTATCGCCGAAAGGTGGCGTCAGGTCAGACTACATATAAGCTGACGGGCTCACGTTTCGGTCGCGGCAACTATGTGTACACCGTTGTCTATGGCGACGGACAGGCTGTAAGCGGAAAGCTTATGGCTGAATAAAACGAAATAGGATTTAAACGATAGAGAAGGATGCTTCGCGGATGCGCGGGGCATCCTTCTATTTATCGAGGTACTGGGACATGCCGGCTTCGGTGCGGTACTGACCCTTGGCGAGGAGCTCGCGGCAGAGGCGCAGGTTGTTCTCGAACTGCTCGCCGCTGGGGTCGACGAGGCGGTGCCAGAGATGATATTCGAGGGCGGCGAAGCGCAGGTAGCGGTTGCGCAAGCCCGACATGGCGAGTCGTCCGACAAGCTCGAGGTCCTCGTGTCCGTAGCCCTCGAAGCGCTCGTCGAAGCCGTTGACGCGCACTATGTCGTCACGCCAGAAGGCGAGATTACAGCCGCGGCAGCGCTTGGTGTTGTAGAAGAGGGGAGTCAGCGCGGGGCAGCGCATGGCGTTGAACGGGCTGTCGGTGCTGACATGGAGGAAACGAAGGCGCTCTATGTTGCCGTCGGCGGCGACCTTCGCCGAGTTCTTCTCAGTGAGCCTCACACGTGAGCCGACGGAGAAACAGCCGCGCTTGGCGAAATGCTCGTGGTCTTCGATGAAGTGCGGGTCGAGGATTATGTCGCCGTCGATGCTTATGAGATAGTCGCCCTTGCTGACGGCGAAAGCCTTGTTGAGAATCTTGCTGCGGCGGTATCCCTTGTCCTCGTGCCATACGTGGACTATCGGACAAGAGAACTGCGGGCGCAGACGCTCTATCAGCTCCGCAGTCGCCGGTTTTGAGCCGTCGTCGGCTATTATTATCTCGTCAGGCATGCGCGTCTGGCGCAGGACAGACTTCATCGACAGCTCGAGGTAGCGCTCGCTGTTGTATGTCGTGATAAGAAGGCTTATTTTCATTATTCTGATGTGTTTTTGCTGATCTGGTTCGGATTTATGTATTCGATTTCGGGGTTGAATTTCATGCCGTCGATAAGACCTTTGCGTATATAGCGCATGAATATCTTTCCTTTGTGGTCGTTGCGCTTGTTTACCCGACGCAGATATAGCCGGTAATGGTTGACTGCCTTAGCGAAGGAGACGAGGCTTCCGAAGACGCCGTATTTGCGCTGCATGTAATATGTGTTGCGTGCCTGATAGTAAAACTTCCACGCGTTTTCTGGCGCAGTGTACTGCGGCTGTGCGAAGTAGTTGTCGGGTGTCTTGTGGACAACGATACTGTTGTCGACATAAAGCCCGAGAAATCCAGCCTTGATGACGCGCAGGGAGAATTCGAAGTCGTCCGCCCAGATAAAAAAGTCGGCTATAGGAAGTCCTGCCTTCAGCACTGCTTCGGCGCTGACGAGCATGGATACAAAAGACGCGTTTTTCACAAGAAAAACAGGCATATCCGGGCGCGAGTATGAGTTGAAACATATCGAGCGGTCCTTGACGGCGGCGAGGGTCGGAATATTCATCTTGTGTATCTGACCGTCGTTCCATATTGCTTTGCTTACGGCGAAACCTACGTTATCGGCAACAGTGAATGCTTTCAGAAGGTTTGTCAGGGCGTCAGGTTCGGGAACAGTGTCGTCGTCCATCACCCAAACATAGTCGAATCCGGCTGTGACGGCTTCCTTTATTCCTCTGGAGAATCCGCCGGCGCCTCCGATGTTCTTTTCAAGACTGATTATGATGAACGGCTCGCCGAGGGTGGCGAGATAATCGGCAGTACCGTCGGTAGAACAGTTGTCGATAACAAATACCGCATCTGGCGGAACGGTCTGGCGGACGATGGCGTCCAGACATTCCTTGAGCAGAGAGAGTCTGTTATATGTCACAACTACGGCAGCGGTTTTCATGTGTTTCGTTTGTTATGTTTTGTAATTATAAGGTCAGAAAAGTAGAAAAAGTTTTTAGCCTCTGTCATGGCGCGTAGCGCCGAGGTCTTTGTAGTTTCTGGAGAAGAAGCTGTTCATGTCATTTCAGTTTTTTCCGGCAGAGGTCGAGCGCCGCCGCGATGGTGTCGTCCATGTCGGCGTACACATATCCGCCGAGACGTCCGCCGAATATCACGTTTTTCTTTTCTTCGGCGAGAGTCCTGTAGCGCTCGTACATCTCTGTGTTGCGCCTGTCGTTGACAGGGTAGTACGGTTCTTTGCCGGGAGCGAAATCGTCGGGGTATTCGTATGTGACGACTGTCGTGGGCTGTGTGCCGAATTCGAAGTGCTTGTGCTCTATTACGCGTGTGTACGGGACGTCGCGGTCTGTGTAGTTGACTACGGCGACGCCCTGGAAATCGGATGTGTCGGTTAGATGGCGCGTCTCGAAGCGCAGGCTGCGGTATTCGAGGTGCCCCAGGCGGTAGTCGAAATATCGGTCGACAGGACCTGTGAAAAGAGTAGTCTCTGCTATACCGTCCCACTTCTCGCGGTTATCGAAATAGTCGGTGCCGAGCAGGACTTCTGTGCCTTCGAGTAGCCGGTCTATAATCACGTTATAACCTCCTTCGGGTATTCCCTGGAAGGCGTCGTTGAAGTAATTGTTGTCGAATGTGAAGCGGAACGGGACGCGTCTGATTATGAACGCGGGCAGCTCTGAGGCGGGACGTCCCCACTGTTTCTCGGTGTAGCCTTTGATGAGAGTGCGGTAGATGTCTGTGCCGCAGAGTTTGAGCGCCTGTTCCTCGAGATTCGCCGGCTCGGCTATGTGGCTGTACTCGGCACGCTGCCCGTCGAGCTTGGCACGTGCCTCGGCAGGTGTCGTCACTCCCCACAGCGCATAGAAGGTGTTCATGTTGAACGGGAGGTTGTAGAGCTTGCCGCCGAACGATGCCATCGGGCAGTTTGTGAAGCGGTTGAATGTCGCGAGACTGTTGACGTAGTCCCATACTTCGCGGTTGTCGGTATGGAAGATATGGGCTCCGTACTTGTGAACGTTGATCCCTGCGATGTTCTCGCAGTAGATGTTGCCTCCTGTGTGGGGACGTTTCTCTATGACAAGACATTTCTTGCCGGCTTTCCGCGCCTCGCATGCGAAGACTGCGCCGAAGAGTCCGGCGCCGACTATGAGATAATCATATTTTGTCATAATACTTCTGAATGCCGGGTTCGCCGTTCTCGTAGTCGCCGATGATTTTGCGCCAGCGCCCGTCGACGGTGACAGGCACTCCCTTGCGCAGGTCGATGTTCACCATGACGGTCTTCGCGCGGCATTTCACGTTGCCCTTGTCGTCCTCGATTACCTGCTGCAGGGTGAGCGACGTGTCGGCGATGGCTGTCACTGCAGTTGCTACGGTGAGCTTGTCGTCCATGTGTGCGGGCTCGAGGTAGTCGACGTTGATGTTGGCTATGACAGGAGCCGTGGGCGTGGAGCCGAACGGACCGTTCATGAACTGGCGGAAATACTCATATTTGCCCTGGTCGAGCAGCTGCACGTAAACAGTGTTGTTGAGATGCCCGAACATGTCGATGTCGTTGAACCTGAGCTGTACGGGCAGGCGGTGGCGGTATGTGGTGGTTTTTGCTGTCATGTTTTCAATGGAAAATAATGTTATCTATGGCGTTCTCGCCGGCGGCGTCGTTGAACTGTTTGACGAGTGCCTCGCGCATGTAGCCGAGCTGCTCCTTGAGCGAAGCCGAGCTGATGTAGACGTGCAGGTCGTGTCCGTCGAGTCGCACGCTGCTTGTGTATGCCGTTATGTGCCTGCCGGCAATCTCCGGCCAGAGGGCGGCGAGGTACTGGCGTCGGGTGGCGGGGTCGGCGGCGACGCGCTTTTTCATCATCTCGATGATAGTGCCTATGTGGAGTGGTTCCGAGCGCTTCATGATTCTATGGGGCTGAACGCGCCGTGCTCGACGCTCCAGATGCGGTAGTCGTCGGCATGGCGCAGACCTGCCACGGTCTCGTCGAGATGCCGGCGGTTGGTGTCGGTTATGAAAATCTGTCCGAACGATTCGGACGAGCCTACAAGTTCGATTATGCGCTCCACGCGCCCGGCGTCGAGCTTGTCGAAGATATCGTCGAGCAGCAGCAGCGGCCGTATGCCGAGGACGTCGTGGAGAAGGTCGTACTGGGCGAAGCGCAGGGCAGTAGTGAATGTCTTCGACTGTCCCTGCGACGCGCTTCGGCGCACCGTCATGCCGTCGACGGTGAAGGCGATGTCATCGCGGTGCGGGCCGGATGCCGTATGCCTCAGGGCAAGGTCGCGGTCGCGCAGGCGTGCCAGATGTGCCGCGAGTCCGCCGTCGGCTGAGTAGTCGGCGGTGACGTAGCGTATGTCAGGCTCCTCGCCGCAGCCCGATATGGTGTTGAAATACGGCGTGAAGATTTCCCGGAGGCGGCTGATGTTTTCCCGGCGCCGGGTCGTGATATATTCTCCCGCAGCCTCGAGCTGCATTTCAAGAGCTTCGTAGAGTCCTTTGTCGGAGCACTGGTCGCGTAGAAGCCGGTTGCGCTGCTCGAGGGCTGAGTTGTAGCGCACGAGGGCGTTGAAATACGGCGTGTCGCTCTGCGCTATTATCTGGTCGATGAATTTGCGCCTTTCGGCAGGCTCGCCGGAGGTGAGGTCCATGTCGGCGGGCGAAAGGAGAACTACGGGAAAAAGTCCCAGATGCTCGGCGAGGCGCTGGTAGGTCTTGCCTGAGCGGCGGAAAATCTTTTTCTGCCCCGGTCGGACTGCCGCGCTCACTTCCTCGTCGAGCTCACGCCGGAAATAGCGTGCGCGCAGAGTAGTGAACTGCGCTCCGCGGCGCACGAGCAGACTGTCGTTTGCACCCGTGAAGCTGCGGCACAGACTCATGAAGTAGATGGCGTCGAGGAGGTTGCTCTTTCCCATGCCGTTGTTGCCGAGAAAGCAGTTTATCTTCGGCGAGAAGTCGAGCGAGGCCTCTCCGATGTTCTTGAAGTCGGTGAGCGCGAGGCTTTTGAGTATCATTTGCTGTTGAAAGCTTCGTTGAAGAAGAGAAGCTGGTAGATGACGGCGTTTTTCCAGTATTTGTTGGTGTGCGCTCCTGGTCGCGACGTATAGTCATGCGGTACGCCTGCTGCGAGGAGGTCGGAATGGAGCTTTTCGTTCACTTTGGCGAAGAAGTCCTCGGAGCCGCAGTCGATGCCGATATTGAGATTGCCGGTCTTGAGCTTGTCGACCATTGTGGCGACGGTGTAGGCGTCCCATCGTGCCTGGTTTTCGGATTCCTTGCCGAGCCAGTCCTTCATGCGCCAGTTGTCGGGGAACGGGCGGATGTCCACGCCTCCGCTGATGGCAGAAGCCGAGCCGAAGATGTCGGGGTGGCGTCCGGCGAGCCAGAGGGCTCCGTGACCGCCCATGCTGAGACCAGTTATGGCGCGTTTGTCGCGCGAGGGGATAGTGGGGTAGTGCGAGTCGATATACGGAACAAGCTCCTTGGTGATGAAGCTTTCCATCTTGACATTGCCGTTTACGGGCGAGTCCCAGTACCAGGTGTCCTGACCGTGAGGCATGACGAGTATCATGCCGTAGAGGTCGGCGTATTCGCCCAGGTTGGGACGTATGAATGTCCACTGGTTGTGCGAGCCGGTGTAGCCGTTGAGTAGGTAGACGGTGGGGCATTTTTCAGTCTTTGCCGCATCGGGGACAATCACGACCACGGAGTCTGCTTCGGGAAGCAGATTGGTTTCGATACGCAGTTTTTCGGTGCGGTATGCAGCCGCCGAGAGAGTGAGGAGGAGGGCGCAGAGCGCCATGATGGTTCTGTTCATGTATTCCGGTTTTTCTGATTCTGCAAAGTTAAGAAAAATTGGCATAAACTCCTACATTCGGCGTCGTTTGGAACAACGGCATGCGCATCTATGTCAATGGCGCAGGGCGTCGGTGCGGATTATGAGGTCGCTTATAGGTCTCGCCTCGTACAGGTTGCGCATGACTCCAGGCGAAATGGCGGTGGTGTCGCCGTACACGGCGCGTGTCATCGAGGAGATGGCGGCGGGAGCGCTGCGCTTGCCGAGAAGATTCTCTCCCATCCCCTTCCAATAATAGGATTCAAGTCCGAGCATCGTGAGCAGAGTAGGGTAGACGTCAATCTGTCCGACGACTTCATCGGTGCGTCCAGCTACGGGCGAGTTGAGCAACAGCAGCGGTGTGTAGGGTCCGTCGCTTACGAGACCACCGGATATGCCGTGCATGTCCGCTCGGTCGTTGCCGAGGCCCTCGTGGTCGCCGGTGATGAGTATCAGCGTCCGGTCAGCGTCGCTGCGGCATCGTAGGTATGCCACCAGCTCGCCGACTGCCCCGTCTGTGAAATGAGCCATGCGCACATACCCTTTCAGGCGTTCGGACCAGTCCGCGGGAAGCACCCTTTCAAGCTCGGGGTCCCGCAGGTCTTCGGGCAAAGCGAAAGGATTATGACCTGAATATGTTATCCATTGGACGAATGCCTGTTCGCCCTCTTCCCATATCTCGCCTTTGGTCATCTTCTCGATGGACTGGCTTACAAGCTCGGTGTCGGCGAGTTTGGCGGGATTGCCTATGGTTGTGCCATCGCGCCAGTCGGATGCCGTGAGCAAGGTGTCGATGTCGAAGGCTGTTGCCACGCGGCTCTGGTTCCAGGTTATGGGTTTGTCTACGGTTACGAGATATGTGCGGGCTCCGCGTTGTTTCATCGCCTGCGACAGCGAAGGATATGTTCTGTCGGGATACCTCATTGAGTATACAGCGTTCTCCATCGGCAGCATACCGGCGTTTATCAGAAGCTGGGCGTCGATGGAGCGTCCCGAAGCCACTTGCGTGAGCATGTTCGGAGCGTAGAATGATGTCGAATCCGCGATGAGTCTGTTCAGATTGGGAGTAATCTCGACTCCGCCAATCCTGCTTTCCAACGGCCAGCTTTCAAGGCTCTCGCACATTATAATGGCCAGATTGCTGCGGCGGTCGACGCTGTCGGGCAGGGGTACAAAGGGACGGTATGTCTCTTTATCCTTGAGCCACGCGTTAATTCTCGCCTCGGTCTGAGGTGTGGCTGATTCCGAAGCAGGATCCAGAGCGTTCTTTATGAGTACGCCCGGCACGGTATAGACGGCGGCAGGGGTGGGGTAATAGTAGCATGAGTCGGTGAGTCGGTCGATGTGGGCGCGCGGACCTCCATAAATAAGTGAGACAATCCAGCATACGGCAGCAAGCGCAGCCATTGCCATAAGGTAGACTGCAGTGGAGATTCGCGAGGCGCTTTTGTCCGGAGTTCCGTGGAGTAAAAATACTGAACCGGCGACCACAGCCGCCAGTGACAGGTCGGACCATCTGAGCGAATCGACCACGCTTGCTCCGAAATCCGCCAGATTGCCGACCAACAGATAGCTCTGCAGGGGAATGTACGTGAGGTACGTGCGGCAATACATAAGATTCGCTTCCAGCCATCCTGCGGTCAGCAGCATCACTACGCCGTGTACCCATGTGCGTCGCGTCAGCTGATACGGAAGTGTCATCACGGCAGCCAACAGCAGAGAATTGAGCCACAACCCGGCGAAACTCATGGCTCGGAAAGTAGTGGCAATACAGTAGAGCACGTTGAAGCAGATGATCAGTAGCCAGGCGCACCCCAACGCTGTCAGCAACTTACGGTCGGACATCGGATTTTTCATACAAGTATGTTTCTTCACTTCAAATGACAAAATTAGCAAAAACCGGAGTAAACGGCAAATCCTCCTGTCTTTGGTCCGTGCCGTTCCGGAGAAGAAAGGTACGGGGTTATAAAATGAAAGTGCGCTACTTCACAGTAACGCACCTCCCTCATAACCAAAATTCAAGTATATTGTGAGTCTAACAAAACGTTATCTTTTCAATTTGTGATTCTTTACAGAATATAACTTCGGTTTATAATCACCTTGCAAAGTTAAAGCATTTTTTGAAAAACAAGAAAAGAAATGCTTAAGATAAACATTAATAAAAGTTAAAACGATGAACAAATTTGAAAAATTCTTGTTTTTCGAAACGAAAGCGTCTTTCTGTACATTGAAATCGGCTCAAAAAAGCCGTCTGTTTCAGTCTTTCGTTATGCCGTAGGCAGTCCTCGTCAGACGTCGGCGGCGAGTCTCGCGCCGTATGGCGTCGTTCCTCGCCCATGCCTCATCGTTGACATAGGGACGCTTGTGGTCGAGATGTAGCGTGATGGCGCTGTAGCGAATCTGTACGGGTTTAATGCCGGCGTTTACAAGCCTTTCGCCAAGCTCGCGGTCCTCGCCGCCGTACTGCATCCGTTCGTCGAATCCGTTGGCGCGGGCAATGTCGTCACGCCAGCCCGACGAATTCATGCCGTTCCAGCTCGCGCGCGCCGGAGTAACGGCATTCATCACCGAAGCAAAAATGCTGTTGCCGAACAGTTTCGTGATTTTGAAGCTCTTTTTCAAACCTTTGTCAAGCAGAAAGGACAGCGTGAACGCCGCTCCCGAAGCTATATCGTCCTGTGTAAGGCACTCGCTGATGTCCATGGGCAGTTTGAAATATCCTCCCGAAAGGAAATGTCCGCGCCGTGCGAAGCGCAGGTGAGTCTCCACGAAGTCGTGGCGCGGCACGCAGTCCTGGTCGGTGAAGATTAGGTAGTCGGCGGTCGACGTCTTTATCGCCTCGTTTAGAATCTTGGTTTTTCTGAAGCCAAGATCCTCGTGCCATACATGCCTGATCGGAAGTACGGAAGCGTATTTCTCTATAAGACTGCGCGTGCTGTCGTCGGAGCCGTCGTCGGCGATGATTATCTCGTCGGCGCTGACGGTCTGCGACATATAACCCCAGAGCGTTTTCTCGAGCCACCGCGGATTGTTGTACGTCGATATTATTATGCCTGTAGTGAAGTCGTTCATGGCGGATACTGCTTCTTGTCTCTACAAATGTAGCGACATTTGGGCGGATTTTTTAGCGAGATTGACATATTTTAACCCCTCTTCGGCAAAAAGTGCCAAGATATTCGGAAGTTGGACGAATATATGAGGATAAAAATTACTAATTTTGCACTGTAAAATTATGTTATAAAACATCTTTTTACTTCTGAGGTATAAAAAACATATAATACGAAACACATTCAAGATAAAGATATGAAGAAAAGAATGCTCAGAACGACGGGCTACGGACTGCTCGTGTGCGGGCTTTTGAGCTCGTGCGGCAACAAGCAACAGGCGCAGCAGGGCATGCAGGCACCTGAAATCGCAGTAGAAACAATCCAGCCGGCAGACGCCAGCTATCAGAACTCCTACCCGGCGACGGTAAAAGGCAAGACTGACATCGCCATCCGTCCGCAGGTAACGGGTTTCATCACCAAAGTACACGTCGACGAGGGTCAGCACGTGCGCAAGGGTCAGACTCTTTTCACCCTCGACCAGGTGCAGTTCAACGCCGCCGTCGAGCAGGCTCAGGCAAACGTAAACTCGGCAAGCAGCGCCGTCTCTACGGCAGAAATCACCGAGCGCAACAAGAAGATGCTCCTCGACAAGAATATAATAAGCGAGACAGAATGGCAGCTCGCCGCCAACCAGCTCGCCCAGGCTAAAGCGGCACTCGCCCAGGCTCAGGCTGCTCTTACCACAGCTAAGAAAAACCTCGCCTACACCGTGGTCACCGCCCCGAGCGACGGTGTCGTAGGCACTATCCCCAACCGCGAAGGCTCGCTCGCCTCTCCCTCGTCGCAGCAGCCTCTGACAACCGTCAGCGACAACTCGCAGGTGTACGCATACTTCTCGCTCGGCGAAAAAGACATTCTTGAACTTACAGAAGGCGGCAACGCCAGCGTCGACGCAGGCGTGAAGGCTCTCCCGAAAGTCAAGCTTCAGCTTGCCGACGGCTCCATCTATCCTCTGGAAGGTACCG
>JAGBDG010000079.1 GCA_017937625.1 Muribaculaceae bacterium
CATGGAACGCAGCGAGCAGGTTCGCCGCTGGTGGCCCTTCCTCCGCGACAGAAGAATAGACTTTTACGGACCTCTCACACGTCGTTTCCGCGACTAAAACAGTAAAACAATACAATGTGTTCCACTTCGGATGTTATCCGTTTTGGAACACTTTTGTTTTATCTACTTACGAAAAGTTATCAACAAACGGAAACTTTTGTCATCGTGTATTTGCAAAATTAAACAATTATCCTCAACTTTGCCGAACCATCCAATCATCATCATGAACAACAAAGAAACTTACACCCACGACCAAGCTTATCAAGCTTCATTACAATACTTTGGCGGTGATCAGCTTGCCGCTCAGGTATGGGTAAACAAGTACGCTCTGAAAGATTCAGACGGCAATATCTACGAGCTCACGCCCGACGATATGCACCACCGCATAGCATCGGAAATCGCAAGAATTGAGAACAAGTATCCTTCGCCGATGAGCGAAGATGAAATTTTCGAACTGCTTCGTCATTTTAAATATGTCGTGCCTCAGGGCAGCCCGATGGCTGGAATCGGCAACAACTATCAGGTCGGTTCACTGTCGAACTGTTTTGTAGTAGGTATCGACGGCAAGCCCGACAGCTACGGCGGCATCATGCGAATCGACCAGGAACAGGTACAGCTCATGAAGCGTCGCGGCGGCGTGGGTCATGACCTCTCGCATCTCCGTCCTAAAGGTTCGGCTGTAAAGAATTCGGCTCTGACCTCGACAGGTCTTGTGCCTTTCATGGAACGCTACTCCAACTCAACCCGAGAGGTAGCTCAGGACGGCAGACGCGGCGCGCTCATGATGACTGTATCTATCAAGCATCCCGATGCCGAAGCGTTCATCGACGCCAAGATGACGCCAGGCAAGGTCACCGGCGCAAACGTATCGGTCCGTATCGACGACGGCTTTATGGAAGCTGTCGAGAGCGGCAAGCCCTACATTCAGCAATATCCCGTGGATTCAGCCAATCCCACAATGACACGCGAGATTGACGCTGCGGCTCTCTGGAAGAAAATTGTAACCAACGCATGGAAATCCGCAGAACCAGGCGTGCTTTTTTGGGACACTATACGCAAGGAGTCAGTGCCCGACTGCTATGCTGACCTCGGTTTCGAGACTATCTCGACGAACCCCTGCGGCGAGATTCCTCTCTGCCCTTACGACAGCTGCCGTCTTCTCGCCATAAACCTCTACTCTTTTGTAGACAATCCCTTCACGCCTCAGGCAAAATTCAACTTCGGGAAATTGCGTGAAGTAGTAGGCAAGGCTCAGCGAATCATGGACGACATCATCGACCTCGAGATGGAGAAAATCGACTGCATTCTCAAGAAAATCGAGTCCGACCCCGAACCCGAAGAAGTACGCGCTCCCGAACGCGACCTTTGGCTCAAGATAAAGTCCAAGACTCTCAAAGGTCGCCGTACTGGTCTCGGCACTACAGCCGAAGGCGATATGCACGCAGCCCTCGGTCTGCGCTACGGCACTCCAGAAGCAACGGCATTCTCTGTCGAGGTACACAAGAACGTCGCTCTCGCCGCATACTCGTCGTCGGTCGAAATGGCAGGGCAGCGCGGCGCTTTCGAGATTTTCGACGCCGAGCGCGAGAAAAACAATCCGTTCATCCGCCGTATCGCCGAAGCCGACCCAGAGCTCTACAAGCGCATGCTTGAGAAAGGCCGTCGCAATATCGCATGCCTCACAATCGCTCCTACAGGTACGACGAGCCTCATGACCCGCACTTCAAGCGGCATCGAGCCCGTGTTCATGCCCGTCTACAAGCGTCGCCGCAAAATTAACGCGGATGATCCTTCGGCTCGTATCGACTATGTCGACGAGAATGGGGATTCATTCGAAGAATATATTGTATATCATCCCAAGTTCCTCGAGTGGATGCACATAAACGGCATCGACACCGAAGCTAACTACAGTCAGGAGGAACTCGACGCCCTCGTTGCAAAATCGCCCTATGCAAACGCTACCGCCAACGAAATCGACTGGCATGAGAAGGTGAGCATGCAGGGTCAGATTCAGAAATGGGTCGACCACTCGATTTCCGTGACAATCAATCTCCCTGCCGACATCAGCGTTCAGGAAGTAGAGAGTCTTTACCGCGAGGCATGGCACGCCGGATGCAAGGGCTGCACTGTCTACCGCGACGGATCACGTTCCGGCGTACTTATAGCTGTCGAGAAAAAGAAAGATCCATGTCACGACGAACATACTCCTATTCTGGCAAAACGTCCTATCGAACTCGAGGCAGATGTTGTCCGCTTCCAGAACAATAAGGAAAAATGGATTGCGTTCGTCGGTCTTGTTGACGGTCGTCCCTACGAAATCTTCACCGGTCTTGCCGATGACGAAGACGGCATCTTCTGCCCCAAGTCGGTGACACACGGCAAGATAATCAAAGCGGTCGACGAAAACGGCAACAAACGCTACGACTTCCAGTTTATCAACAAACGCGGTCACAAGACCACAATCGAAGGACTGAGCGACAAGTTCAATCCCGAATTCTGTAACTATGCCAAGCTCATTTCCGGTGTGCTCCGCTACGGCATGCCTATCGATCAGGTTCTCAAGCTTGTCAGCGGTCTCGAGCTTGACTCGCAAAGCATCAACACGTGGAAAATGGGTGTTGAGCGCGCGCTCAAGAAATACCTGCCCAACGGAACAAGCGCAAAGGGACAGAAATGCCCCAACTGCGGTCAGGAAACGCTTATC
>JAGBDG010000080.1 GCA_017937625.1 Muribaculaceae bacterium
CCATCGAATGGACCCCCGCCAGACAAGGTATAATTTCTGTCGCCGCTGTCGTAAGCGCCGCTGCCGACGAGGTTCGCGCCAACGACAGCTCCAAGCCCGCCACTCTTACCGTACTCGAGCAGGGCGAGTTACTCGACCTCACGGCAGGCAATTCCGGATCCGGCTATACCCCCTT
This sequence comes from Muribaculaceae bacterium, assembly GCA_017937625.1. Lineage (GTDB taxonomy): Bacteria > Bacteroidota > Bacteroidia > Bacteroidales > Muribaculaceae > CAG-873. Next base: position 176 of record JAGBDG010000080.1, read on the forward strand.
CTACGCCGAGTACACCAATAGCGCCGCACAGACAATATATCCCTCGGAATACGTCGACCCCGACAGCAAGGGGAACGCTGAAATCGTCGCAGCGATATACTACATCTTCAATTACTTCGGCACAGGCGTCTACTCTCCGGAAATAACGTACGGACTCTCCAATACTGAAAAAGCCGATTTCTCCGACGGAGAGATGCTTCCGAATAATGAGATCAGCGAGGTATTCAAAGGCAATATCAATATCGCCCCGGGACAGAAGAGCATCTGTATTCCCTTCGACAATTTCTTCACCTACACCGGCGGCAATCTCTGTACCTACACCGCGCACACTGCCAAGGCAACGGCGAGTCTCGTCTTCGACGCCCGCTATATAGCCGACGACCCGGCATACTCCTGCATTTATCGCGGCAGCAAGCCTTTCGACTTCACACAGGAGGCGTCCGGCGTCTACTCCGACATTCCCAACGTGACATTCCTCGTACGCTACGGCACAACGTCTGCCGACGGCATCTGCGGGGACAGCGGCGCAGAGCTTGTCTACTCGCGCCCGGCACGCCTCATCACCATCGTAGGCGACTACACCGCGTGCCGCCTCTACACGCCGGCAGGAACTCTCATCGGCACATACACCGGACAGACCGAGATATCTACCGACGGTCTTCCCTCCGGCGTCATCGTCGCACGCCTCGAGACTCCGTCCGGCATCGTCACCCGCAAACTCGCCCTCTGATTTCCCTCCACATATCAAAAAGGCTGCGACACCTGCCGCAGCCTTTTTCTATGCCCGTTCTTGCAGATTTAGGTTTATTTAATTTGCCGGGCGGGGGAAATTTCGTAATTTTGAAATTATATTACCAAAACCATGGAACATCCCGAAAACGATTCGCAATATACCGGACTTACCGTCAACAACGGCGTCGCACAGCCGCCTATCGTGAACCCTTACCTTGTGAAAAAACGCCGCAAGGCTCTGCCTACCGCGTCGGAGCTTGTCGAGGGAATCCTCAAGGGCGACGTGACCATGCTCAGCCGTGCCGTGACGATGGTTGAAAGCCTTGCACACGACCATTATGCCATAGCGCAGGAGGTGATAGAGAAATGTCTGCCATATTCGGGCAACTCGCGCCGCATCGGCATCACGGGCGTGCCGGGTGCGGGCAAGAGTACGTCTATCGACGTTTTCGGGCTGCATGTCCTGCGCGACGGCGGCAAGCTTGCAGTGCTCGCCATCGACCCTTCGAGCGAAAGGACCAAGGGCTCCATCCTCGGCGACAAGACGCGCATGGAGAAGCTCGCCGTACATCCGAACGCCTTTATCCGTCCTTCCCCGTCGGCAGGCTCGCTCGGCGGCGTCGCCCGCAAGACCCGCGAGACCATAGTTCTCTGCGAAGCTGCAGGTTACAACAATATCTTCGTCGAGACCGTGGGCGTGGGGCAGAGCGAGACCGCGGTCCATTCGATGGTCGATTTCTTCCTTCTTCTCCAGATAGCCGGCGCCGGCGACGAGCTCCAGGGCATCAAGCGCGGCATCATGGAGATGGCGGACGCCATAGTCATCAACAAGGCTGACGGCGACAATGTCGGTCCGGCGCAGCTCGCGCAAGCTCAGTACCGCTCGGCTCTCCACCTTTTCCCGCCGACAGCGTCGGGATGGAAACCTGAGGTGCTGACCTATTCGGCATATTACGAGAAAGGCATCGCCGAGATATGGGAGATGATAGACCGCTATTTCGCTTTTGTGAAAGAAAACGGCTATTTCGAGGAAAAGCGCAAGGAACAGGCGCGCTGGTGGATGTACGAAAGCATCGACGAGCAGCTGCGCAAACATTTCTACGACAATCCCGTTATAGAGAAGCGGCTGCAGATCTGCGAAAACGAGGTGCTCCACAACCGCATGTCGAGCTTCGCGGCTGCCGCAGACGTGCTCAAAGTTTATTTCAATCAGAACAATTTATGAAATCTCTCTTAACAACCTTGCTTGTCATCGTCCTGAGCTTCGCCACCATGTCGGCGCGAGGCAAGGCGGGCGCTAAAGTAGGCGTCGATTTTGACGCCACCACCTACGAGTTCGGCAATGTCAGCGAATCGGGCAAGCCCGTGAGCCATACCTTCACATACACGAACACGGGTACCACCCCCGTGGCTGTGCTGTGGGCTAAGACAAGCTGCGGATGCACCGAGCCGGTCTATGAGCGCAAGCCCCTGAAGCCGGGCGAGAAAGCGACGGTGAAGGTGACGTTCGACCCGAAGGGTCAGCGCGGCGAGGTCGACAAGGACATCCGCCTGCGCATGCGCAACGGCGCCGGCAAGTCGGAGGAAATCACCCTGCGGCTCAAAGGCGCGGTGATTCCGAAGAACAAGAAGTAACAACACCAACGGAGCGGCGCTTCCCAGTGCCGCTCCGTTGGAATAAACCAATCATTATCACATTTCTTGCAATGTATAAGTAAAACAAGCGCCAGCGAGAATAGTTTTACGAAAAGCGGTTTTTAACTTTCGCTAACCAATGCGTGCAAGAAAATGGCACAGACGATTTCCTACATTTGCATCAGACAATAAAAACAGACAACAGATATGGCAACAAAACCCAAGAAAACGGCTGCGAAGGAGACTGATCCCCTGGCAGCGCGCGCCGAGGCACTTGAGCAGGCACTCGGCAGAATAGAAAAGGCATACGGACGCGGCGCCGTCATGAAGATGGGCGACGACGTGGTAGAGAATGTCGAGGTCATACCCTCAGGCTCTATCAGCCTTAACTACGCTCTCGGCGTCGGCGGCTATCCGCGCGGACGTATCATCGAAATCTACGGTCCGGAGTCGTCCGGCAAGACCACTCTCGCCATCCACGCCATAGCCGAAGCCCAGAAGCGCGGCGGCATTGCTGCCATCATCGATGCCGAGCACGCTTTCGACCGCTTCTATGCCCAGAACCTCGGCGTAGATATCAACAACCTCCTCATCGCCCAGCCGGACAACGGCGAGCAGGCTCTCGAGATTGCGGAGCAGCTTATCCGTTCGTCGGCTATCGACATCATCGTTGTCGACTCCGTCGCCGCCCTTACTCCCAAGAGCGAGATTGAGGGCGAGATGGGCGACCGCAACATGGGTCTGCAGGCTCGCCTGATGTCGCAGGCTATGCGCAAGCTAACCGGCACCATCGCCCGCACGAACACTACCTGTATCTTCATCAACCAGCTGCGCGAGAAGATCGGTCAGATGTTCGGTCCTACCGAGACCACTACCGGCGGCAATGCGCTGAAATTCTACGCTTCGGTCCGTATTGACATCCGCTCGCGCAATCCTATCAAGGACGGCGAGGACGTTCTCGGCAAGCGCGCGTACATCAAGGTTGTGAAGAATAAGGTCGCGCCTCCTTTCAAGCGCGCCGAGTTTGACATTATGTTCGGCGAGGGCATATCCAGGAGCGGCGAAATCCTTGACCTCGGCGTCGACTACGGAGTGATAGCCAAGAGCGGCTCGTGGTTCAGCTATAACGGCGAGAAACTCGCCCAGGGTCGCGACGCAGCGAAGAAGGTCATCCAGGACAATCCCGAGCTTGCCGAGGAACTTGAAGGCAAAATCATGGAGGCTATGCACGAGGCAGACCACCAGAACGGTCGCGCTCCGCGCCCTGCAGCCGCGAAAACCGAGGCACCCGAAGCTCCTGCCGAGAACAACAGCGAGTTCGACGACCTTCCCGACGATTTCTCGATAGAGGAAGACATCTGACAGAGTTAAGAGGGCGTTTCATAATATCTGTTAAATCACAGACCAAAAAGTCTGAGATGGATTTATAGCTATGCTCCCTCTTCACAATGTGCAATTTAAGCAAAAATACACCAACCTGTGGTTTAACAGATATTATGAAGCGCCCTCTAAAAAAACGGCTCCGGGGAAACCACTTCCGGAGCCGTTTTTTATAGCCTGTCCGTGCAAACCTCCGGACAGATAGCTGTTTTTATGAGAAAAGTTCGTCGAATGCGGGAGCGAGTTCGGGACGCTCGTTGTCGATGTACTCGAGAGTCTTCTGAATCTGGTAGAGCATGCGCGGAACGTGGAAGCATCCTTTCCACTTGCCACCCTTGAGGGGGAGGAGGACTTCGCCGCGGCGGTTGAGATAGCCGAACCACTCGGGGAATTCCTGATCCTTGAAGTGCGACCACGAATAGTCGTGTACGCGCTTGAACCAGTCGAGACAGCGCTTGTCGCCTGTGAAGGCATAGCCCTTTATCATCGAAATCATGGTCTCGCAGTGTACCCACCACAGTTTCTGGTCCCATTCGAGTTCCTGCGGAGGACAGCCCTTGAGGTCCATGAAGTAGTAGATGCCGCCGTATTCCTTGTCCCAGCCGTATTCTGCCATCGTGATGGCAGTGTTCTTCGCCATCTCGATGAGGTCGGGACGGTTGAGCTTGCGTCCGAGGTCCATGATGAACCACATTGCCTCGATGGAGTGTCCGGGGTTCATGTGGCGTCCTTCGAAGCAGTCGCAGAGTGTTCCGTCTTCAAGGACGTTCTCCATAACCAGACCGCCGAGCTCTGGACGGATGAACACGTCGCAGACCTCGTGGAGGAATTCGTCGGTAGTCTTCTGCAGCATGGAGTCGTCGAGCAGGTGCTGTATTTCGAGTACGAGGTTGCACAGAATCATGGGCAGGGCGAAGTTCTTGAGGGGGCGTGTGCCCGGAACGAGTTTGTTCCACTTGCCTTTGGGGTTGTCGCGGCGCGCGAGGGTGTTGTTCCATGTCTTGACAGCGATCTCCTCGTATTCCTTCTTTCCTGTCGCTTTGGCGAGCTGTCCGAATGCCATTGTGGCGAAAGTGTTGGAGAAGATGTTGTACGGGTAGACAATCGGCTTGCCTTCTCTCGTTACCGAGAAGTAGAAGTTGTAGCTGCCGTCATGACCGTATTTCTTGAGGAATTCGGCGCCCTGCTCGGCTGCCGCGAGCCATGCGGGATTTTTCTCGACGTTGTTGTACAGCATGGAGAGAAGCCAAACTTCGCGACCCTGCATCCAGATGAATTTATCAGTGTCGAATACTTTGCCTTCTCTGTCCAGGCATGTGAAGTATCCTCCGAACTCCTTGTCGATGGAGTTGTTGAGCCAGAAAGGAAGAACGGAACCGTAGAGTTCGTCCTTGTATTGTGCTATTAGTTTTTTTAAGCCTGTCATATCTATTGGTTTATTTATTATGTTCTTTGAGTTCGGCGATGTCATCCTTGAGCCAGTATGCCTCGATTTCCTCGAGAGTCTTGCCAGTGGTCTCGGGAACGAGCTTCCACATGATCAGGATGTAAGGAACGCAGCAGGCGGCGAAGAGGAGGAACGTGCCCTCGAGGGTGAGTGCCTCCAGGAGATTGGGGAATATCTGCGAAACGACCCAGTTGGCAATCCACAGCGACATCGATGCGATGGACATGGCGAGTCCGCGGACTTTGTTGGGATACATTTCGGAAAGGATGACGAAGATGATGGCGCTGATGGAGATTGCCTGGCAGAACATGTATGCTCCGAGGAAGACAATCATCAGTACGTCGTTGAGATGCCACTGCTCCTTGAAGTGGAGGAAGCCGGCGGCGAGGATAAGGCTTATTATCATGCCTGTGACGCCGAAGTAGACGAGTCCCTTGCGTCCGACCTTGTCGATGACGAATATGGCGATGATGGTTGTGACGCAGTTGACCACGCCAATCCATACCTGACCGAGAAGCGGATCCTCGAGACCTACGTTCTTGAAGATTGTGGGCCCGTAGTAGATGACGGCGTTGACACCCATGAACTGACCGAGGATTGCGATTGCCATGCCGATAAGGATAGCTTTTATGATACCTTTGTGGCGGCGGATATACTCCCACTGACCCGAGGCGGGCTCGGCGGCGGAGATGCTCTGCGTGGCGGCTACTTCCTTGCGGACGGCCTCTTTGGTGCGGTAGATGCGCGAGAGAACGTTCTCGGCGGCTCCTATGTCGTTGCGTACGATAAGCCATCTCGGGCTTTCAGGCACGAACAGGAGAATGATGAGGAAGCAGACCGCGGGAACGGCGCACATGCCGAGCATGCCTCGCCATACCTGTGTCGACCAGATGGAATCCCAGAGGGAGACTGTGGCGCCGTCGGGGATGACCACTGCTGACGCGTGCAGGTCGAGAAGATAGTTGACGCCGTAAGCTACGAGAATGCCCAGTGTGATGGCGAACTGGTAACCGGCGACAAGGGTGCCGCGGTATTTCGCCACGGACATCTCGGAGATGTAGCAGGGGCAGACAACGGATGCCAGACCGATGCCGAAACCGCCGAAGATGCGTGCGATAAGGAGCTCGGGGAAGGACGAGCAGATGGCGCACCATACCGACGAGGCAAGGAAGAGAACGGCCGCGAAAATCATGGATTTGCGACGACCGATACGCTCGCTGACCGTTCCGCCGCAGAGGGCGCCGAGAATGGAACCGATAATTGCCGCCGATACGAAGAAACCGGCGAAGAACGAGGAGTTCTCGATATTGAAGAATTGCCATACAGCCTCGTTCGTGCCTGACACTACCGCTGTGTCGTAGCCGAAGAGGAAACCTCCGAGCGCTGCGACAAAGGAAATAAACAGCAGATAGCCGAAATTGATGTGATTGTTCATGGTTAATTAGTTTTCCCTACAAATTTAGATATAATTTTAGTATTAATCCAAATATTTTTTGAAAATATTCGAATTTTTTTCAAAACACAGCCGTGGATTTATTAAAATCCTTTGTTATATCGTGTCTGCGAGGGAAAAATCAGTTGCCGACGAGAGCCTCCGGCGGGGCAATCAGAAAAAGTTTTGTACGCGCGCGTGTAACGGCAGTGTAGAGCCATCGGTAGAGCGCGAGCCCGAGGGCGTCCTCGGGGATGTAGGCGAGGTCGACGAACACGTTCGCCCACTGACCTCCCTGAGCCTTGTGGCAGGTGACGGCGTATGCGTATTTGACGTTGAGGGCGTTCCAGTACTCGTTTTTTCTTGCTGCCCATACCCGTGCGGCGGGGTCGAGCGAGGCATACGGTCCGTTGTCGGAAATCAGCTCGGCATAGAAGGCGTCGGCTTGCTCTCGGCTCATCATGGGCGCGGTGTCGGCGAGCGAGTCGAGGAGTATCTTCATGTCGAACGATACCGGTTTTTCGGGGTCATCGGGGGAGGGCAGCTCTATCCGTACGTCGGCGAAGCGGTGTCCGAAGGCTACCTCGGTGCCGTAGACTTTCGAGACTGTGACAATATCGCCGTTGGCGATGAAGTCGACGCCGTGTGTGCGTCTGGGGAAGTAATGGTTTTTTGACACTATGAGCATGTCGCCCTGAGTCAGCTCCTCCTCGCGGTAGAGCACCTGCGCGCGTATCGCCGCGTTGTACTCCGTGGCGCGCCGGTTGCTGCGGGTTATCAGGATTGTGTCGGCAGGACCGGCGGCAGAGTTGTCGTACGCCGACATCATCACGTCCGGGAGTTCCGGACCCTCGACCACGACGACATCGCTCCCGGGCTTCAGTCGCGGGACGGGCACGGTGTCGCCGGCGGCTCCGCGCGATATTGCCGTCATCACCTTGCGCAGGCGCGTGGCGTTGAACAGGATGCCGGAGTCGGCAGCCTGGCGCGCGGTTTCGGTGAGCGTCGCCGTGCTCACTTTCAGCCCCATCGACCGGAGTACTTCGGGATTCATAGCAGGCGACCTCTCCGCGCCGACGGGCGGAAGCTGCGCCGTGTCGCCGACGAGTATCAGCCTGCAGTTGTCGCCCGAAAAGACGAAGGTCATCAGGTCGTCGAGAAGGTTGGAGCCGTGTTCGTCGGCTGTGCCTATCATCGAAGCCTCGTCGACGATGAACACTGCATCGCGGAGCTTGTTCTCGGCGGGTACGGGCAGCGAGTAGCCTCCGGTCGACGCGTCGGGATTGTGCCGGTATATTTTGCGGTGTATCGTGTAGGCGGGGTGTCCCTGCGAGTTCGCCGAGAACACCTTGGCTGCCCGTCCGGTGGGAGCGAGGAGCATGACGTGGCGCTTGTGCCGTTCGAGCACGCGCACGAGCGCGCCGGTGAGCGATGTCTTGCCGGTGCCGGCGTAACCGTTGAGAATGAAGGCGCAGTCTGCCGCCGCAGGCGTCAGGCAGAAACGAGATAAAGCGCCGACGACAGCAGTCTGCTGGTCGTTGGCGCTATATGGCAGTTCGATAAGAACTTCTGCGGCGAAAAGAGCCGGGTCCAGGGCTTAGTCCTCCAGATAGTAGGTTATGTACGTGACGATGCGCACGGTCTTTATGAAGGGCGTGTACTGGTCGCGGTCGTCGATTGAGAACTGACCCTGCGAGGCGGTCTTGATCTTGCCGAGCTTGCTGTGCGAGTCCTCGGCGAACTTGTCGGCAGCCTGGCGTGCGTTGGCGGTAGCCTCGGCGATCATCTCGGGCTTGATGGTGTTGAGGTCGGTGTACTCGTAGCGTGTCTGGTAGTTGTAGTCTCCGGCTACGATGGCTATGCCGTTGCGCAGCAGTTCTGCCTGCTTCTTGATGAGCCCGCGGACGAGGTCTATCTTGCTTGACGTTACCACAATCACGTTGGTGACGTTGTAGCGGTATTTCACGTCGGGGTTGCCGTAGCGTTCGGCGGCGTTGTCGAATACCTGCGGGGCGTCCATCGAGATTTCGGAGTCCTCGATGCCGTTGCTCCTGAGGAACGACAGAACGGCGTTGTTCGCCGTCTCTATCTTGTTGTAGATGACGGAGAGGTCGTTGCCTACTTCTTTGGTGACGATAGGCCATGTCACCTTGTTAGCCTGCACTTCCTTCTCGCAGAGACCGCGGACAGTGACGACGCGATCGCGGTTGGAGAAGTTGTCGATGCCGCTCTTGAGGGCGAAGCCGAGGATGATGATGGCGACGGCTACAAGGGCAGACGGGATGATGAGAGATGTTTTCATGCGTTATGTCTTGTTTTTGGATGTTCGGATAATCGTTAAAATGCGTCCGGCGCCCGGAAAGTTCACCGGGGAAGCGTCGGATTCGACTTTGTGATGATGCGGCGCGCCTTTTTCTTTGCCTTGTAGACCGGATTGTAGACCGACCATTCGCTCTCGGTGTCGGGGAAGAAGTTGACGCGGAGCACGGTGGTCTTGCCGTCCTTGTCGGCGGCGCTGATGAGGAGGGCTTTCCATTCGGGTTTGAGACCTGTCGCCTTGAAGGTGTACTCGCCCATCGTGTGGATGTCGGATGTGATGTCGACAGCTCCTTCGCCGGTGGCGATTTCATAGAGCGTCTTGCCCTCGTTGAGGTAGTCGTCGACGTCATTCTCGGCGCAAAGTATCACATGCGCTTCCTTGACATTGCTGGGC
>JAGBDG010000081.1 GCA_017937625.1 Muribaculaceae bacterium
GCCCCAGAAGTTTAGTTCTGCTATGGCGTTGTGAGTCGTTTTAGTATTCCATACTTCGTCGACGCAGAATTTCAGGTAACGTCCGCGGAAGGGCTTGACTTCGGCTTCCATCACAGGAGCTGTCTGCTCAGCAATCTCCCATGTGCCTACGTTTGTCCAGGTGTTACCGTCGGCGCTCATCTCCACGTGACCTGACTTCGAGTTGGCGTAGCGGTTGTTTTTGCCTACGGGATTTTCGAAGCCGACCTTGCTGATGTCGCGGTCTGCGCCAAGGTCGATGACGAAGATGTAAGGCATCTGCGGGTTCACGCTCCATACCGAGCGCCATTCTGTGCTCGTAGTGCCGTCGAGAAGATAGTCGGGGCTGTAGTTCTGTTCAGCCCATGCGGGTTCGGGGTCGTCGGCTATTACCGAATTGCACTCGATGACGCTCATGTTCGTCTTGTCGAGTTTTGTAGCGACAACCGAAACAGAGTAGAGCACATACGCCTTCTCTGCGTCGATCTGAGAAGATGATACTTTGCTGATTCGCAGCGGCAGGAGGTATTCGCCGAACTTGGAGCTTCCGTCTACGGGGATGAGAGCCTCGCGCTTGAAAGTGAATTTGAACATGCTGCTGTTCATGTACTTCTTAATCAGCCATCCGTCGTTCTTGAGGTCGTATGCCTCGGCGGGAAGAACCTGGAACGCGGTACCGTTCTCGGCGTTGTATTTGTCTACGAGCGTCGGGTCGACAGAGATGCTGTACTCTATGTCGTTCTTGGCGATGAAGTTGCTCATAACGGTCATGTAGATGTCTTCTTCCATTGCCGTGCGGCGTGTAGGCATCAGACCGGTGACTCTCCCGTAAGTCTCGAGCGAGATGTACGGCTCAGTCAGCATGGGCACTATGATGGTGGTAAGGCGTTCTTCGTCGACGTTGACGCCGGTTTCACCAACATTAAGTCTCAGAGGTATGCCCTGGTTGGGGTTCGCGTCGAGTACTGTGGCGAGGCGGCTGCGGTCCCATGTGATGGTGAATGCCATCTTGTAGTCGCCGTTCGACATGCTCATAGCCGATTTTGTAAGCTTGTAGCAGTCGGATGGAAGTGCCAGGACGTTGTCCTGATTTGCCTCGTTGTATTCCGTCAGGATGCTCTCGTCGACGGTTGCCGATACTTCGGCGCTCTGGAAGCCTTTGCCGCTTTTGAGGACATAGACGTCGTAGGGGTCGTCGAGACCGGTATATACTTCAGCCGTCACAAGACCCGGGCTCAGGAAGCCTACGGTATCATCGACCATGAAGTTGTCGATGTCGCTTTCGCACGACCACAGAGTGGTCATTCCGGCTGCAAGAAGGATTGTATATAATGTCTTCTTCATTTTGCTTCGTTTTAATGGTTTACCATCCATAGTTCTGGGTGATGTTCTTCATCTCGTTGAGCTGTAGCTGGTTGATGGGGAAGAAGTAGTTCTTCTTCTCGAACTTCGGGTCGGAGCCCTGCCAGATTGCTGTTGTGCGCTCCCACGACTGCTCGTAGTTTGTAGCGTTGAGGTTCAGCGACCAGTTCTTGGTGTTGAATTCGTCTTCGGCTGTCATCCAGCGGCGGCAGTCGTAGTAGCGGTGGTTCTCGAAAGCCATCTCGACCTGACGTTCCTTGCGGATGAAGTAGCGGAGCTGCTCTTTGTCGGTCAGCAGGTTGTATTCGGGATACGCTTCCTCAAGCTTGTTCAGACCGGCGCGTGCGCGGATCATGTTCAC
>JAGBDG010000082.1 GCA_017937625.1 Muribaculaceae bacterium
ACAACGAGACGGATGTGTCCCATGCGCTCGCGGCGCACCTTCTTCTCGGTGACCTCAACGGAGCAACGGTCGCAGACGATGCCCTTGTAGCGGATGCGTTTGTACTTTCCGCAATGGCACTCGTAGTCCTTGACAGGACCGAAGATGCGCTCGCAGAACAGACCGTCGCGCTCGGGCTTGTAGGTGCGGTAGTTGATGGTCTCGGGCTTGAGGACCTCGCCGCTCGACTTGTCGAAAATCTCTTCGGGCGAAGCGAGACCGATGGTGATTTTCGAGAAGACGTTCTTGGGTTTGTTTTCTTTTCTAAAAGCCATATATATTGGTGTGCTTTAGTCTTGTTGATGTTAAGTTGAGGGTCAGTTCTCGAGGTTGATGCTGAGTCCGAGACCGCGGAGCTCGTGGAGAAGCACGTTGAGCGATTCGGGGATGCCGGGAACAGGCATCGGCTCGCCCTTGACGATAGCTTCGTAAGCCTTGCTGCGTCCGTTGACGTCGTCAGACTTGATGGTGAGGATTTCCTGGAGAATATGGGCAGCGCCGAATGCCTCGAGCGCCCAGACTTCCATCTCACCGAAACGCTGACCGCCGAACTGCGCCTTACCGCCGAGCGGCTGCTGGGTGATGAGCGAGTACGGACCGATAGAACGCGCGTGCATCTTGTCCTCGACCATGTGACCGAGCTTGAGCATGTAGATGACACCTACGGTAGCCGGCTGGTCGAAACGCTCGCCGGTGCCGCCGTCGTAGAGGTAGGTCTTTCCGTAGCGGGGAAGTCCTGCCTTGTCGGTCCACGAGTTGATGTCGTCCATCGATGCGCCGTCGAAGATAGGTGTGGCGAATTTCTCGCCGAGCTCGCGGCCGGCCCATCCGAGGACTGTCTCGAACACCTGTCCGAGGTTCATACGCGAAGGCACGCCCAGAGGGTTCAGCACGATATCGACAGGAGTACCGTCGGCGAGGAAAGGCATGTCTTCCTGACGCACGATGCGGCTGACGATACCCTTGTTGCCGTGACGGCCTGCCATCTTGTCGCCGACGCTGATCTTACGCTTCTTGGCGATGTAGACCTTGGCGATCTGCATGATGCCGGAGGGCAGCTCGTCGCCGATGGAGATGTCGAACTTCTTGCGGCGGAGCTCGGTGTCGATTTCCTTGCTCTTCTGGAGGTAGTTGACGATGGTGCGGCGGATGAGGTCGTTGGCATGCTCGTCGTCGGTCCAGTTGCTGAGGCTGAGGGTGTCGTAGTCGATGCTGCGGAGAACGCCGGCGGTGAACTTGGCGCCCTTGGGCACGATCTCGCTGCCGAGGAAGTCATGAACACCGTTGGACACATGTCCTTCGGTGATGACAAGGAGCTTGTCGACAAGCACGCCGAGAAGATCGTCGAGCTTTGCCTCGTATTCTTCGTCAAGCTTGGGCAGCTGGGCGTTAGCCGATTTGCTGCGACCTTTCTTTGCTGCGCGGGCGAAGAGGTTTGTGCCGATGACGACGCCCTTGAGCGACGGGGTAGCCTTGAGCGAAGCGTCCTTGACGTCGCCTGCCTTGTCGCCGAAGATGGCGCGGAGAAGTTTCTCCTCAGGAGTCGGGTCGGACTCGCCCTTAGGCGTGATCTTGCCGATCATGATGTCGCCGGGGTTGACGTGAGCGCCTACGCGGATGATACCGCGCTCGTCGAGGTCGGCTGTGGCGTCCTCGCTTACGTTGGGGATGTCGGATGTGAGCTCTTCCATGCCGCGCTTTGTCTCGCGTACTTCGAGCGAGTATTCGTCGACGTGGACAGAGGTGAGGATATCGTCGCGTACAACGCGTTCGTTGAGCACGATGGCATCCTCATAGTTATATCCTTTCCAGGGCATGAAAGCCACCTTGAGGTTGCGTCCGAGGGCGAGCTCGCCGTTCTCAGTAGCGTATCCTTCGGTGAGGATATCGCCCTTGGCGACACGCTGTCCCTTGTTGCAGATAGGACGGAGGTCGATAGTGGTGCTCTGGTTTGTCTTGCGGAACTTGGGAATCTTGTATTCCTTGACGGGGCTGTCGAATGCGACAAATTCCTCGTCTTCGGTGCGGTCGTAGCGGATGCGGATGACGGTAGCGTCGACGAACTCGATTACGCCGTCGCCTTCGGCAGTAATCTGCGTGCGGCTGTCGCGTGCGAGCTGAGCCTCGATGCCGGTGCCGACGATAGGAGCCTCGCTGCGCATCAGAGGAACTGCCTGGCGCATCATGTTCGATCCCATGAGGGCGCGGTTGGCGTCGTCATGCTCCAGGAACGGAATGAGCGATGCGGCGATAGATGCGATCTGCGCGGGCGAAACGTCCATGAGCTCGACCTGCGACGGCGGAACGACGGGGAAGTCGGCGTCGCGGCGAGCCTTGACGGTCTTGCGGATGAAGGTGCCGTCGTCGTTGAGGGGAGCGTTGCCCTGTGCGATGGTCTTGCCTTCCTCGAGCTCGGCGGTGAGATAGACAACCTCGTCGTTGTTGAGGTTCACCTTCGAATCCTCGACCTTGCGGTAGGGAGTCTCGATGAATCCGAGGTCGTTGATCTTGGCGTACACGCAGAGCGAGCTGATAAGACCGATGTTAGGACCTTCAGGAGTCTCGATAGGACAGAGACGTCCGTAGTGGGTGTAGTGTACGTCTCGCACCTCGAAGCCTGCGCGCTCACGCGACAGACCGCCGGGACCGAGAGCCGACATACGGCGCTTGTGGGTTATTTCGGCAAGCGGGTTTGTCTGGTCCATGAACTGCGAGAGGGCGTTCGTACCGAAGAATGTATTGATGACCGACGAAATCGTCTTTGCGTTGATAAGGTCGGTGGGAGTGAACACTTCGTTGTCGCGGACATTCATGCGCTCGCGGATGGTGCGTGCCATGCGGTTGAGTCCGACACCGAACTGGTTGTAGAGCTGTTCGCCGACGGCGCGTACGCGACGGTTCGAGAGGTGGTCGATATCGTCGACATCGGCGTGGCTGTTGATGAGCTCGACGAGGTAACGGATGATGGCGATGATGTCCTCCTTGGTAAGGACGCGCACGTCCATCGATGTGCCCAGGTTGAGCTTGCGGTTGATGCGGTAGCGGCCGACTTCGCCGAGGTCGTAGCGCTTCTCGCTGAAGAAGAGGTTCTGGATGACCTCGCGGGCGCTTGCGTCGTCTGGCGGATCGGCGTTGCGGAGCTGTTTATAGATGTAGTTGATGGCCTCGGTCTCGCTGTTGGTCTGGTCGCGCTGGAGGGTGTTGAAGATGATGGAGTAGTCGGTGGCGTTGGCATCCTCCTTGTGGAGAAGCACTGTCGACACCCCGGAGTTGAGGATAGCGTCGATATCGTCCTCGGTGATGACAGCCTCGCGGTCGAGGATTACCTCGTTACGCTCGATTGTCGTCACCTCGCCTGTATCGGGGTCGCTCATGTCCTCGATCCATGACTTGAGCACGCGTGCGGCGAGCTTGCGTCCCACAGCCTTCTTGAGGTTGGTCTTGTTGACCTTGATTTCTTCTGCAAGCCCGAAAATCTCGATGATGTCCTTGTCGCTCTCAAGACCTATTGCGCGCAGCAGGGTTGTCACGGGCAATTTCTTCTTACGGTCGATGTAGGCGAACATGACATTGTTGATGTCAGTTGCGAATTCGATCCACGAACCACGGAAGGGAATGATACGCGCGCTGTAGAGCTTCGTGCCGTTGGTGTGCTGGCTCTGACCGAAGAAAACGCCGGGCGAACGGTGGAGCTGCGACACGACGACGCGCTCGGCGCCGTTGATGACGAACGTACCCTTCTCAGTCATGTAGGGAATCTGACCAAGATAGACGTTCTGGATTTCGGTGGAGAAATCCTCATGCTCGGGGTCGGTGCAGGAAAGCTTGAGACGCGCTTTCAGGGGAACGCTGTACGAATAGCCGCGTTCGAGGCACTCCTCGATGGTGTAGCGCGGCGGGTCGATATAGTAATCGAGAAATTCGAGCGTGAAATTGTTGCGGGTGTCCGAAATAGGGAAGTTCTCGGAGAAAACTTTGTAGAGTCCTTCGTTTGTACGCTGTTCCGGCGGAGTGTCGAGCTGGAGGAAATCGCGGAACGATTTCAGCTGCACATCAAGGAAATCAGGGTAAGGGAACGGACTCTTGACCGTGGCAAAATTGATGCGTGGTTTTACAGTCTTTGTTGACATCTAAAATTGAGATTTGGGTGCCGTATTAATAGAAAAATGTCAAAAACAGGAAGCGCCGCGGGAATCACAGGGAATCAGCGTTGTCGGTCCGGCAGGAATGCCGGAGAAGCCTCCGCGACGGTGCGCGGCAACCGGCTGGAAGGGGCTCATGCCCCGGCTTGTGAAGGCTGCCCTCCGCAGGGCGCTCGCCTATATGCTATTTTGACACAAAAGGTTAAGAATCTCCCGATTAGGGGATTCTTAACCTAAATGCCTGAGTATCAGACAATATTATTTGAGTTCGACTTCTGCGCCGACTTCCTCGAGCTGAGCCTTGAGAGCTTCAGCGTCTGCCTTGGAAAGACCTTCCTAAACAGTGTTAGGAGCACCGTCTACCATTTCCTTAGCTTCCTTGAGGCCAAGACCGGTTACTTCCTTAACGAGCTTAACGACTTTGAGTTTTTCGTTACCGGCAGCCTTGAGGACTACGTCGAAGCTGGATTTTTCTTCAGCAGCTGCACCGGCAGCGGCGGGACCAGCTGCAACAGCTACAGCAGCAGCGGCGGGTTCGATGCCGTATTCATCCTTAAGGATCTGGGCAAGTTCGTTTACTTCCTTAACGGTGAGGTTTACGAGTTGTTCAGCAAAAGCTTTTAAATCTGCCATTTTCGTATGGTTTTTTGTTGGTTTTTAATCTTAAATTAGTTTTCTTTCTTCGAAAGCGTTTCGAGGACGCCGTGCAGTTTGGTAGCACCACTCTGAAGAGCGCTGACAACGTTCTTGGCCGGAGACTGCAGCAATGCCACAACGTCGGCGATAAGTTCGTGTTTGCTCTTGATAGAAGCGAGGGCGTCGAGCTGATCTGCGCCGAGATAAACGGTTTCTTCAACGTATGCGCCTTTGAGCAGGGGCAGTGTGTCGCCTTTCTTCACGAAGTCCTTGAGAAGCTTGGCAGGAGCGTTGCCTACGTTGGTGCACATCAGAGAGGTAGACTCCTTCAGTGCAGGGTAGAGCTCGCTGTAGTCGCCGGGAAGGGTCTCGAGAGCTTTGTGGAGAAGCGTGTTCTTGACAACGACGAGTTTGATGTCGGCGTTGAAGCAAGCGCGACGCAGAGCCGATGTTTTCTCTGCATCGAGTCCGGCAGTCTCTACCAGGTAGAAACCGCTATACTCACGCAGTGTATCGGCGATTTTATTAATAACAAGGGCTTTATCTTCCTTTTTCATAGTCTGGCGGTGTTGTAGGGTTAAGCATCAATCGATTTGGGGTCGATCTTGACACCCGGACTCATTGTGCTGGAAAGATAAATACTTTTGATATAAGTGCCTTTAGCGGTAGCAGGTTTGAGTTTGATCAGGGTGTTGACAAATTCACGGGCATTGTCCTGCATTGCCTCGGCATTGAAAGATACTTTGCCGATAGAAGTGTGCACGATACCGTTTTTGTCGACCTTGAAGTCGATCTTACCTTTTTTCACCTCTTCTACAGCCTTGGCCACGTCCATAGTGACAGTGCCGCTCTTGGGGTTAGGCATCAGACCGCGGGGACCGAGGATACGGCCCAGCGCACCGATCTTACCCATGATGGCAGGCTGAGTGATGATGATGTCGACGTCGGTCCAACCACCTTTGATCTTGTCGATATACTCGTCAAGACCTACATAGTCGGCACCGGCGGCTTTGGCGGCAGCTTCGGCGTCGGGGTTACAGAGCACAAGCACACGTACCTGTTTGCCTGTGCCGTGAGGCAGCGTGACAACGCCACGCACCATCTGATTGGCCTTACGGGGGTCAACGCCCAGACGGACGTCGATGTCGAGCGATGCGTCGAATTTGGTAAAAGTCATTTCCTTTACCAGCTCGCAAGCTTCTGCCAAGGTGTATACCCTCCCGGCTTCAAGCTTCGACAAGGCCACTTTCTGATTTTTTGTAAGTTTGCTCATCTTAGTGAAGTTTTTTAGTCGTTAGAGGGGAACTGACCTTTGACGGTAATACCCATACTTCTGGCCGTACCGGCAACCATTCGCATAGCGGATTCTATGGTAAAGCAGTTGAGGTCGGGCATTTTGTCGGCGGCAATCGTACGTACCTGATCCCAGGTAATTTCGGCTACCTTTGTGCGGTTAGGCTCTTTGGAGGCAGTCTTGAGATGTGCCACTTCCTTGAGCTGTACTGCAACAGGAGGAGTCTTGACTACGAAGTCGAAAGATTTGTCGGTGTAATAAGTAATTACAACAGGAAGAATCTTACCGGCTTTGTCCTGGGTACGGGCATTGAATTGCTTGCAAAATTCCATGATGTTGATACCCTTCGAACCCAGCGCGGGGCCCACGGGAGGCGAAGGATTTGCAGCACCACCT
>JAGBDG010000083.1 GCA_017937625.1 Muribaculaceae bacterium
GAACTACCGTCGTTTCCGCGGATCTATAACCGGCTTCTATATCGACATCAACGACCGCACAGAGCGCACGGGCTTCTACGACGACGACTACCAGACCTACGCCAACTATATCCTGACCGGTTTCAAGGTTGTCAACAAGGGCGTCGAGCTGGGCATGTCATACAAGATAACGCCGTCGCTGACCGCCACTTTCGCCGGCACTTACGCGCGCTACCAGTACAAGAACAACCCCAAGGGCACGCGCTCGTTCGAGAACGGCATGTACGCCGACACCACGCAGACAGTCTACCTCAAGAACTACTACATCGGCGCCACACCGCAGTACAACGCCAACGTCGGTCTCGACTGGCAGGCGCCCAAGAACTGGTACTTCAACGTCAACTGCACATGGCAGGGCGACGCCTACGTGAGCCTGTCGCCCCGCTATCACGAGGCTTTCGACAACCTCTGGGAGGACTTCGGCAACTCGCAGGAAGAGCTCGAGGCAAAGGTGAAGGAACTCGCCACGCAGGACAAGATCAAGAACGCCTACTCGCTGAACGCTTCGATTGGCAAGGTGCTCTACCTCAAGAAGGTGACGCTCAACTTCAACCTCAACCTCAACAACATCACCAACAACCGCAACATCGTCACCAACGCCTACCAGCAGGGACGTCTGCGCGAGACCGGCAACACCGCATGGGACCGCAACGCCTACCCGACGCGCCTGAGCTATGCACAAGGCTTCCGTATGTACCTCAACATAGGCGTGCGTTTCTAAGTTATACACTCATATAAAGAAAGCAAGATGAAGCATTCACTGATATATACTGCGGCGGCTGTTATCGGACTATCGACGGTACTCGTCGCATGCGACGACAATTTCACATATCCTCCGGTCGTGCTGCCTGAAAGCGTCGACGTGGAGGGCAACATACCACTGCTCGACCTCAAGACCGAGTATGCCGCGTCGCTGTCGGCTCCCGCTACCGTGGGCTACGGCGCTGACGGCGACACTCTCGTATTCACAGGACGCGTGTGCTCGTCGGACGAGACCGGCAACGTGTTCAAGAACATCGTGGTCCAGAGCCGCGACGCCAACGGCGAACAGGTGGCAATCACACTTTCGGTCAACGACTATGACCTCTACCAGCTCTATCCGTTCGGCCAGGAAGTCGCCGTCTACGTCTCCGGCATGCAGATCGGCGGCTATCGCGGTCTGATGCAGTTCGGCGCCGCCAGCGGCAACGAGATGACATTCATGGACGTTGAGGTGCTGAAGACTCATGTGGTCCGTAACCATATCGGTCTTCCCGAACCGTCGAAGGTAGATACCACCGCCACGACCATCTCGGAAATAATCGAGGCAAGGAGCTCGCAGGAAACAATCCTCAAGTGGCAGAGCCGCCTCGTCCGCGTCGAGGGTGTGCGCTTTGCCGAGGCAGGACAGCCTTTTGCAGGACGCCAGAGCGTGACACGCTATCTCACAGATGAGACAGGCAAGCGTCTCGCCGTGCGCAACAGCTCGTACGCCACATTCAGCGAGGACCTGATGCCCTACGGCACTGGAGACGTCACCGGTATCCTGAGCTTCTTCGGCAGCGACTGGCAGCTCGTGCTGATCGACAAGGACGGATGCCGGAACTTCGACAACATCGCACCCGAGCCTGTTCCCGGAACCGAACCGGCTGGAAACGGCACTCTCGCCGACCCCTACAATGTGGCGAAGGCTCTTGAGCTGACCGCCGCGATGGGCGCCGACGACAAGCTCGAGAACGTCTACGTCAAGGGCAAGATCGCCGCAATCAGCGAGATTGACACGGGCAACTTCGGCAACGCCACCTATTCGCTCTGCGACACAGAAGGCGGCGAGACCATAGGCGTCTACCGCGGCTACTGGCTCGACGGCGCCAAATTCACCTCCGCCGACCAGCTCCAGACCGGCGCCGACGTCGTTGTCTACGGCACGCTGGTCAACTTCATGGGCAACACCAGGCAGCTCACACAGGGCAGCCGCATCGTCAGCTACAACGGCGAGACCGGCGGAGACCAGCCCGTTCCGGGCGACGCCAAGGAGCTTTACAGCATGCTCGGCGACAACCTCACGGAACTTCCCGAAGGCTGGACGCTCGACAACGTGAGCCTCGGCGACGGACTGAGCTTCGTCTGGTCGTGGAAGACATACAACGAGAAAGGCTACCTCAACGCATCGGCATACATGGGCGGCGCGGCAATTCCCTCGGAAGCATACGCCATCTCACCTGTTCTCGACCTCACCGGCGCCACAGGCTGCTCTCTGAGCTTCGAGCACGCCGCAAAGTTCCAGACCACGCTGCGCACTCTCTGCGGAGTGGTGGCACGCGAGGAGGGAGTCACCGAATGGACTCCGCTCACCGGCTTCGCATGGCCTGAGGCCGGCGCATGGACCTTCGCCCAGTCGGGCGACGTCTCTCTGTCGGCATTCGACGGCAAGAAGATGCAGATAGCCTTCAGATACGCCTCCTCTGCCGAAGGCGCCGACACCTGGGAAATCAAGAACGTAAAAATCAAGGGAACTAAATAATCATGGGAAATCTCAAATCATATATCCGCACTCTTGCCCTCGCCGTGACAGCGGCGGCCGGCATGACAGCGTGCCAGGACAGCGTCGACGACCCCTCGTCGAAGGCTCCGGAGTCGACTCTGCAGCCTAACACGACGCTCATGGAGCTCAAGACAATGTTCTGGAGCGAAGACAAGAACTACGCCGACACTATCCGCGACGACGCCGATCCGGAGCGCCGCTTCATCATCCACGGCACCGTCATATCGTCCGACGAGGAAGGCAACATCTTCAAGAGCCTCATCATACAGGACGAGACAGCGGCGCTCGCCTTCTCCATCGACAGCTACAACCTCTATCTGCGCTACCGCCGCGGTCAGGAAGTCGTGCTCGACGTCACCGGACTTGAAATCGGCAAATACGCCGGTCTCCAACAGATAGGCAGAAAGTCGTGGTACGAGAACGGAAAGTCGTGGCAGGTGTCGTTCATGGCTCCCGAGACATTCTACGCCCATGCCGAGCTAAACGGCTACCCGAACCTCGCCGAGTGTGACACTCTCGTGTTCAACACTTTCAGCGAGATAAGCCAGCAGACTCCCGAAAACCTGCGCCGCTACCAGAGCCGCCTCGTGCGCTTCAAGAACGTAAGCTTCACCGAAGGCGGTCAGCGCAAGCTTTCAGTATGGCATACCAAGGTCAACGAGGAACAGAACACCACCATCGTCGACCGCAACAACGCCAGCCTCACCGTCCGCACTTCCGGCTACTCGACGTTCTTCAACACGACCCTTCCCGTAGGCAATATCGACATCGTGGGCATCCTGAGCTACTACAACGACTCGTGGCAGCTCATGCTTCTCGACGGCGACGGACTCATACGCATCGGCGAGCGCCCCGGAACGAAGGAGAAACCCTACACCGTCGACCAGGCGATAGCCGACGAAAGCGCCGGCGTAACCGACGAGGCCTGGGTCAAGGGATATATCGTGGGCACGCTCGCTCCTGAAGTGGAGGAAAGCGTAAGCTCCGACAACGACATTCAGTTCGTTCCGCCGTTCGTTATCTCGACATCGCTCGTCATCGCGTCATCAGCCGACTGCACCGACTACAGCAAGTGCATCGTCGTACCGGTGGCAATGGAAAGCGCCCTGCAGCAGTACGGCAACCTCGCTTCCAACCCGGGCAACCTCGGCAAGGAAATACTCGTCAAGGGCAATCTCGGCAAATACCTCGGCACATGGGGTCTTACAGGCAACACCGGCAAGGCTGACTCCTTCGAAATAGAGGGCGTGACCGTCGACGACGGTTCAGTCGGCAACGGCGACGGCTCGAAAGAGA